>JBAYGL010000004.1:0-31718 GCA_041666725.1 Limisphaerales bacterium | reverse complement strand
CCAGATCCAATACGAGCTGGGCCGGTCCATCGTCCTGCGCTACACCCCGAAGATCGAGTTCCACCTCGACGAAAGCGTCGAGCGCGGCAACCGCGTCCTCTCCATCCTCGAAGAGCTGGAGAAACAGGAGACCCCGAAGAAATGAACCCGGCTCTCTCTCTCTTGCTTCACGGCTGGCTGCCATCCTCCCTCTCCCGGCGGGAGAGCAACGGGGTGAGGGGGAAAGCGTCCGCTTCCACCGTCGCGTTCGTTCGCCCTCCAGCCTCCAGCCTCCGCCCCGCGTGACCGGCTACTCGCACATGCTCGACGAGATTCTCGACGCCATCCGCCGCGCCAGGACCATCTGCGTGGTCGGCCACATGCGTCCCGACGGCGACTGCATCGGCTCGCAGGTCGGCCTCGCGCTCGCGCTCCAGAACTTCGGCAAGCAGGTCACCGTCTGGAACCAGGACGGTGTCCCGCAAAAACTCCGCTTCATGGTCCCCAACGGACTGGTGAGGAAGCCCGAGCCCGGCCACAAGTTCGATCTCGTCATCGCCACGGATTGCGCAAGCTTCGAGCGCCTCGGCACCGCCGGAAAGTGCATCGGAAAACACCGCGACTTCATCAACATTGACCACCACGAGAGCAACACCCGCTACGCGAAGCTCAACTGGGTCTCCGCCCGCGTGCCCGCGACCGGCGAGCTGATTTACGAACTGCTCAAGCACGCCCGCTGGCCCGTCACGCCCGCGATCGCCGACTGCCTCTTCACCGCCATCTCCACCGACACCGGCAGCTTCGGCTACCCGAGCACCACGCCCGGCACCTATCACGTCGCCGCCGACCTCGTGCGCCACGGCGCGAACCTCGCGCGCGTCTGCAACGAGGTTTATCAGAGCTACCCGATGTCGCGCGCGAAGCTGCTGCGGCACGTCTTCAACAGCTTCCGCACCACGCACGACGACCAGATCGCGTGGTTCTGGCTGCGCAAGCGCGACTACGCCCGCACCGGCGCGGACACCAACGACAGCGAGGGGCTCATCGACCACATCCGCGACATCGAGCCGGTCGTCGTCGCGTGCGTCTTCGAGGAGGTGGAGCCGGAACTCACCCGCATCAGCCTCCGCTCCAAAAGCGGCCGAGTGAACGTCAATGAAATCGCCGGCAAGTTCGGCGGCGGCGGGCACGCGGCGGCGGCCGGCGCGCGGATTGCAGGAAACCCCCTCTCCGTTCAACGCAAGATCATCGCCGCCATCAAGAAAGCCCTGGACGCCGCCAGGTAAGCGGAGTCCTTTCGACTGATTTCTCATGCTCCAGTTTGACCCTCTCGACGGCGCCCTGCTCGTGGACAAGCCCGCCGGCTGCACCTCGCACGATGTGGTGGACGCCATCCGCCGGAAGTTCGGCATCAAAAAGGTCGGCCATTGCGGCACGCTCGACCCCAACGCCACCGGCCTGCTCATCATCGTCCTCGGTCGCGGCACCAAGCTCTCGGAGAAGCTGATGTCCGACGACAAGGTCTATGAGGGCGACATCAAGTTCGGCGAAGCCACCGACAGCTACGACGCCGACGGCGTCGTGACCGCCACGCAACCCGTCCCACCGCTCACGCTCGACCAGTTGAACGAGGCTGCCGCCACGTTCATCGGCGACCTCCAGCAAATCCCGCCGATGGTTTCCGCGAAGAAGCAGGGAGGCGTGCCGCTCTACAAGCTTGCGCGCAAGGGCATCGAGGTCGTCCGCGAGCCGCGCCTCGTCCACATCTTCAACTACCGTTTCACCGCCTACGCCGAGCCGCTCGCCAAGTTCCGCGTCGCCTGCACCAAGGGCACCTACGTGCGCTCGCTCGCGCACGAGCTGGGCATCAAGCTCGGTTGCGGCGCACACCTCGCCACCCTCCGCCGCGTCACTTCCGGCAAGTGGGACGTGGCCGACGCCCTCACCCTCGACGCCATTCTCGCGCTTTCGGTGAACGAGCTCGAAAAGCGCGTCATCCCCTTCCTGCAACTCGCCAGGTAAAGGCAACCGAGAGCAATGAGCCGAAGAACACCGCTTAACGCAAAGACGCAAAGACGCAGGGACGCGGAGCCGGAAATGTTTGGTCGGAATGCCGGTGCTAACCCGGTTCACCTGCGCGGTGCGTGCGGCCCTGTAACTCCTGAGTCGGTTCCCTTTGGGTCTCTGCGCCTTTGCGTCTTCGCGTTAAATTGCAACCACTGGAATTAGGATGCGCGTCCTCTCCGCCGCCACCGAGCTCCGCGCCAGTCCGCGCAAGGTCTGCGTGGCCATCGGGGTCTTCGACGGCGTGCATCTGGGCCACCAGCAGGTCATCCGGCAGACGCTCGCCGACGCCCGCCAGCACGAGGGCGTTCCGGTCGTCATCACCTTCGACCGCCACCCAAACGCCGTCGTCGCGCCCGACCGCGTGCCGCCGATGCTTTATTCGCTGCCGCAAAAGCTCCGGGCCATCGAATCGCTCGGCATCGCGAACGCGCTGCTCATCCGCTTCGACCGCGCGTTCAGCGGGCAGACCGGCGAGCAGTTCATCCGCGGCCTCGCGCGCGACTTCGGGCATCTTCACAGCGTCAGCGTCGGCAGTGAATTCACCTTCGGCCACAAGCGCAGCGGCGATGTCGCGCTTCTCAGGCAGCTCGGCGCGGAACTCATGTTCACCGTCCACGGCCTTGCCGCCGTCTCGCTCGATGGCGAGGCCGTCAGCAGCACGCGCATCCGCGAAACCGTCCGCTCCGGCGACCTTGACGCCGCCAGCCAGATGCTCGGACGGGAGTATTCCATCGCCGGCACCGTGATTGAGGGGGATCGGGTCGGTCGCAAGCTCGGTTTCCCCACCGCGAACCTCGACGTGTCCGGGCTCGCCCTTCCCCCAAACGGAGTCTATGCCGTCCACGTCCGTCTGCGCGGACGCGAGCATCGCGGCGCGTTGAACCTCGGCGTCCGCCCCACGGTCGCCAACCCGGTGCCGCGACTCCAATGCGAAGTTCATCTGCTCGATTTCACGGAGGACATCTACGGTGCGGAACTCGAACTCACCTTCGCCGCCAGGCTCCGCGACGAGCAGAAGTTTCCCGACATGGCCGCGCTCCAAGCCCAAGTCACCCGCGATCTCGCCGCCGCCCGCGACCTCTTCGCGTAGGCGACGACGTGAGGAGTCTCTGACTGATCCGGAGCGCGGCGTTCAGGCCGCAGAATGCTTCAGCAGGACAAGTGCATTCGCATGTTCACTGACGTGCGCCCGTTTCTGCGGCCTGATGGCCGCGCTCCTGACCGTCGGTTCTCGCCTGCTCGGTGTTTGGTTTGAACACCGCCGTTGAATATCCTGTCCTCCTGGCGAATCATCTCTTCCACATTCCTCACATGAAATCGCGCCCTCCCCGTCTCGACCGCCGTGAATTCCTCCAGACCTCCACTGCTGCGACCGCCGCCACGCTCGTCGCGGCCTCCGCCTCCGCGCAGACCAGGGCGCGCTCCAAGGGCCGCAGCTCCCTCATCGCGCAGGAGAACGCCCGGCCCGGCGCGATCGACTGGCAGCTCACGCGGGTGCGGCTCGACAAGAGCCTCGGCTTCCGCGCGTCCGCCATCGAGGGCTACTGTTCGCGCCAGAGCGTGAAGGCCGGCGAGACGCTGGACTTCATGGTCAGCACGAACCCGGCCTCGAAGTTCCTCTTCGAGGTCTTCCGCACCGGATATTACGGCGGAAGCGGCGCACGGCTGATGATGACGAAGGGGCCGGTTTCCGGCACGAAGCAGCCGGACCCGCCCGTCGGCGAGAACCGTCTCCGCGAGTGCAGGTGGGAGCCGGCCGTCTCGATCGAGATCCCTTCCTCGTGGCCGAGTGGCGTTTACCTCGCGCGGCTCACCACCGTGCCGGACAAGGCCATCGAGCCCTGGTGGCAGAGCTACATCGTCTTCATCGTCCGCGACGACCGCCCGGCGGACATCCTCTTCCAGTGCAGCGACAACACCTGGCAGGCCTACAACCGCTGGCCCAACGACTACTCGCTTTACACCGACCCGCGCGGCGCGCACGCGCGCGGCGTGCAGGCGAGCTTCGACCGTCCCTACGGCAAGTATGCGCAGATCTACGAGCACCCGCTCTCCATCGGCTCCGGCGAGTATCTGCTCTGGGAATTCCCTCTGGCCTACTGGCTGGAGCAGCACGGCTACGACGTGACCTACTGCTCGAACAGCGACTGCCTCGATGCCGCGAACATCACGCGCTGCAAGACCTTCATCAGCGTCGGCCACGACGAGTATTGGGACACGCGGCAATACGACGCGGTGAAGTCCGCCATCGCCTCCGGAACCCACGCGCTGTGGCTTTCGGGCAACTCGGTCTTCGGCGTCACGCCGTTCTCGCCGTCCTCCAGCGGCAAGGCCAAACGCATCCTCACCCGCACCGGCATCTACGCCGGGCTGACCGATGCTGAGATCGAGGAGTCCATCAGCGTCTTCACGAAGGAATGGAAACGCGACCCGCGCAACGAGGCGGACATCATGGGCGCGCGGAGCATCGTGCCCTTCAACGGCGGCGGCGACTGGGTCTGCTCGAAGCCGGAGCACTGGATTTTCGAGGGCACGGGCATGAAGAAGGGCGACACCGTCCGCGGCCTCGTCGGCTGGGAACACCACGGGGCACCCGCGAACATCCCCGGTCTCGAAATTGTCGGCGAAGGCACTTCCTGGCGCGGCGGTGTCACGCCCGCGCACTGGACCGCGACGATCTTCCCCGGCCCGAAGGGCAACATTGTCTTCAACGCCGCGACGATCTGGTGGGCGCAGGGCCTCAGCTCGCCTCCCGGCCACATCCTCCCGTGGAGCCACTGGAGCCGCCCGCACGGTCCGGACGCCCGCGTGCAACGCATCACGGAGAACCTGCTGAAGCGCTGCACGGCGTGAGGGGGCACTCCTGTCCCCCATTCAGGTTTCCCACGGACTGACGGCTGGTAGGGTGAGACTCTGTCGAACCCCATTTGCCGACGCAGTCGGCGCGAGCGCAGCGAGCATCTCGGTGCTGAAACTCGCTTCGCTCGCCTCGCTATCGCTCGAAATGGGGTTCGACGGAGTCTCACCCTACCAGTTGAAGTGAACCCCGGCTCGACTTTCACGCCGGTTTCTCCCGACACTCCGCGCATGGCAGTTCGCGCCTCACGTTCGTTGATTCGTCCGCTGGTCCAGCGGTTGCACGCCTATGTCCCCGGCGAGCAGCCGAAGATTCCCGGCCTCATCAAGCTCAACACCAACGAAAATCCCTACCCGCCGTCGCCGAAAGTCCTCGCGGCGGTGAAGGCCGCGGTGGACGGACGGCTCCGGCTCTATCCGAACCCCACCGCGTCCGCGCTGCGCGAAAAACTCGCCAGGCTCCACGGCTGCACGCCGGAGAACATCATCGTCGGCAACGGCTCGGACGAGCTGCTGGCGCTGGCGACGCGGACGTTCGTGGAGCCGGTAGCCGCCGAGGTGACGAGGCGGACGGACGGCAGTGCAGCGGAACCCGCCTCCTTACCTCGGCGGCTACCGAGCAAGAGCACCGTCCAGTTCTTCAACCCGAGTTACTCGCTCTACCCCGTGCTGGCTGAGATCGCGGGGGCACAGTGCAACGCCGTTCCGCTCAACGCCGACTTCTCCCTGCCGGCGCCCGCCGCACTGCCGAGGCTGGGTTGGGATTTCAAGGCCGCACTCTCACTCATCACCACGCCCAACGCGCCGAGCGGCCGCGGTTTCAGCACGGCGGCGCTGGACGCGCTGTGTGCGAAGTCTCGGGGCATCGTCGTGCTGGACGAGGCCTACGTGGACTTCGCCCGGGAGAACGCGATGACGCTCGCGCTCAAGCACCCGCACGTGCTCGTCTCGCGCACGTTCTCGAAGGCCTACTCGCTCTGCTTTCAGCGCGTCGGCTACTTCGTCGGGCACGCGGACCTCATCGCGGCGCTGGACAAGATTCGCGACAGTTACAACGTCAACGGACTTGGCCAGGTTGCCGCGCTGGCGACGCTGGATGACCTGTCGCACTACCGCCGCAACTTCCGGCGCATCATCGCCACGCGCGAACTGGTCACGGCGGAACTCACCGGACTGGGCTGGGCCGTGCTGCCCAGCCAGACGAACTTCCTGCTGGCCCGGCCGCCGCGTTTTCCCGCCGGAGAATGGCTCGGCAGGCTGCGCGCGAAGAAGGTGCTCGTCCGCTGGTTCAAGCATCCCGGGGTGTCCGACTATCTGCGCATCACCGTCGGCTCGGAGGCGGAGATGGAGGCCTTCGTGCGGACGGTGCGGCAGATCGCGGGAGAAAAATGATCCCCGCGCCGGGACTGAAACACCCCACCCCATGAGCCGCCCTGCAACCGTCAAGTGCCCGACGTGCAAAAAGGCCGGGGACTGGTTTGCCACGCCCTTCGGCCCGTTCTGCTCCAAGCGCTGCAAGCTTGTGGACCTGGGCAAATGGTTCAGCGAGGAGCACAACATCTCGGAGCCGCTGCGCCCGGAGCACTTCAAGGGCTACGACGAACTGCCGCCGGGCGAACACCTGGACAAGCCGGAGTGACTCACTGCTCCAAGCCGGTCGTCGTTGTTTGGTGTCCACCCTTCAGGGTGCCCGAGCGATCCGACACGCTGAAGCGTGGACACCAAACCAAAGCGCCGTCGCCGCTGCGCTTTGCCGGCGCTTTGAGTGACGGCTCGGGCGGTTGCATTTTCTGAATCGCCTGCTCGATGAGGCGCAGGTCGTTGGTCGTGCCGCGTGCGAGCAGGAGGCCGTTCTCCGGGTTGAAGAGCACCTGCGTGCTGGAGTTTGTCGCGCCGAGGCTGGTGACGCCGGCAATCTGGAAGAACTGGCGGACAAGCGCGTTGGCTTCCGCCGTCGTCTGGGTCGCCGGGACCGTGGCGGGGACGGTGGCGCGCACGCGGCCGGAGGCCGTCCCGCCGGACTGGTTGCCGCCGCCGGTCGTGACGCCCGACACCGGACTTCCCACCACGCCGCGCAGGCCCTGCATGAAGGTGTCCGGGTTCACGCGGAACGTGCGGGAGAAGTAGGCGGTGTTGCCCGGCCCGCGCGGGATGAGCGCAACGGCGTATTCCTCCACGCCGAACTGCGTGGGCAGCTCGGCGGTTTTGCAGATGACATCGAGCGCCTGGCGGAGCGTGAGGTTCTTCAACGGCGTGCCCACGCGGATGAGGCCCTGGCTTAACAGCACCGGCTGCGCGCCCGGCACGGGGTTGCCATTGGCGTCCAGCGGCGGGGCGGGGCGCACCACGTCATTGACGAGGAAGTTCAGCCCCTTTTTCTCCGGGTCGAACTGCTTCGCGTCGCCGGAGAGCCGCTTCACGACCTCCGCCAGCGGCACGCCGTCGAAGTGGACTTCCGGCAACGTGATTTCATCCAGCTTGCGGTTGATGCGCTGCGCGCCCCTGCTGGTGTGCGTGAGGAACGGGACTTCGGAGTTGGTGCGGAAGTAGGGGTTTGCCGCCGACAAGTTCAAGTGGGGAACAACGCACGCGACCAGAACCGAGGCGCTGATGCGACCAGCCAGCCACCTCAGCAAGCCAGCCGCTGGACGACGCCGAAGACCGGAGTGCTTGCGATGAGCGACTGCTTTCATGGGCGGACGAGAGTCCGCTTCATCCACCCGTTAAACCGGCGCGTCAATGACAATATCGAAGACTTCTCCCCGGCAGCTCGACCTCCGCCTCACTTCAAACCCGCACCGGCTGGGCAGCGCGTTCCTCGGCACACGGCCGCTTTCTGTAACTCAAGCGGTCTGAACCGGCGACGACACGGTAGTCCTACGAATTATTCCCCGGCGGAGTCGGTCAGACCTCCACTTCGGCGTTCGCACATTGGCCGCCACGCACCATGCACCTGAAGCCCATCATCATCGCACTCCTCACCAGCCTGATCCTCGCAGTCACGGTCGCCCAAGCCGGCGACTGGCCGCGCTTCCGTGGCCCGACCGGCGACGGCGTCGTGACCGAGACGCAGCTCCCGCTGCGCTGGAGCACGAACGAGAGCATCCTCTGGCGCACCGAACTGCCCGGCCCCGGCTCGTCGAGTCCCATCGTGAGCAAGGGCCGCGTGTTCCTCACTTGCTGGAGCGGTTACGGGCACGACCTTCAGAGTCCCGGCGACCCCGCACAGCTCAAGCGTCACGCGCTCTGCCTCGACCGCCGTGACGGGAAGATTCTCTGGGACCACCCCGCGCCCGCGCCGTTGCCGGAGACGCCGTATGTCGGGCCTTACCTGCCGCAGGGTGGCTACGCGTCGCACACGCCGGTGAGCGACGGCGCGAACGCGTTCTTTTTCCAGGGCAAGAACGGCGTGTTCGCCTACACGCACGAGGGCAAGGCGCTCTGGCACGCGAACGTCGGCACCAACAAGCACGACTGGGGCACGGGCGCGTCGCCGGTGCTCTTCGAGGATCTCGTCATCGTCAACGCCGCTTTCGAGAGCGACACGCTCTTCGCGTTGCGCAAGGCGGACGGCTCGGTCGCATGGAGCGTCAAGGGCATGGCCCGCGCGTGGAACACGCCGGCGCTCGTGAAGGCCGGCGGCGAGCGGCCGGAACTCGTCGTGGCCATCGCTGGCAAGCTGCGGGCCTTCGATCCGCGCGACGGCAAGGAGCTGTGGACGTGCCGCGCCATCAACGCCGCCGAGTTGTGCCCGACCATCGTCGCGCGCGACGGCGTCATCTACCTGCTCGGCCATCCTGCCGGCCAGGCGATGGCCGTGCGCGCGGGCGGTCGCGGTGACGTGACCGCGACGCATGTGGTCTGGCAGTTGAACAAAGGCTCGAACGTCTCCTCGCCCGTCTGGCACGACGGCCATCTCTATTTCGCCAACGACAGCCGGTGTGTGCTCTACTGCGCGAAGGCCGCGACCGGCGAAGTCGTGTGGGAGCAGCAGCTTCAACCAAGACCAGACAAGATTTACGCCTCACCCGTGCTGTCGGGCGACCGCATCTACTTCCCCACACGCAACCGTGGGTTGTTCGTCATCGAAGCAAAGCCGGAGTTCAAGCTGCTCGCGCACAATCCGCCGCTGGACCCAACGCCTTTCAACGGCAGTCCCGCTGTCTCGGACGGGCAAATCTTCCTCCGCTCCGACCGCGCGGTGTATTGCATCGGTGGGAAGTGAGCAACGCGGAGCGCGGCTGTGTCGCAGACCAGCCGCAGCAAACACCGAGTTGGACCCGGTGTGGTGGTTGTGTTCGGACTTCCCTGCCTGCTGCGGCTGAGGCTCCGCCCACAGCCGCGCTCCGAGAATGCTGCCGCTAACCTTGGCCTTTCAGCCCCGGCTCTCGCTTGCTACCGTCCCGCCCATGCGAATTTTGACGGGCATCCAGCCTTCCGGCGCGCTGCATCTGGGCAACTACTTCGGCGCGATGCGCCCGGCCATCGAACTGCAACAGCAGGGCGAGGCGTTCTACTTCATCGCGAACTACCACTCGATGACCTCGCTCACGGACGCGAAGCTCCGCCGCCAATACACGCTCGACGTGGCGCTGGACTTCCTCGCCTGCGGCCTCGATCCCGCGCGCTGCGTCTTCTGGGTGCAGTCCGACGTGCCCGAGGTCGCCGAACTCGCGTGGCTTCTCTCCACCGTCACACCGATGGGCCTGCTCGAACGCTGCCACAGCTTCAAGGACAAGGTCGCCAAGCTCGGCGACGGCGAGGTCGGCTCGGTGAACCACGGCCTCTTCGCCTATCCCGTCTTGATGGCCGCGGACATTTTGCTCTTCGACGCGAACGTCGTGCCCGTGGGCAAGGACCAGAAGCAGCACCTTGAAGTCACACGCGACATCGCCGGCAAGTTCAACCAGCTCTACGGCCAGACCTTCGTCATCCCGGAGCCGCGCATCCGGGAGGAAGGCGCCGCCGTGCCCGGCCTCGACGGACAGAAGATGAGCAAGAGCTACGGCAACACCATCGAGATCTTCGGCGAGGAGAAGGCCACGCGAAAGAAGATCATGGGCATCGTCATGGACTCGCGCACGCCCGCCGAGCCGAAGTCCGACGCGGACAAGAACCTCGCCGTGCAGCTCCTCAAACTCGTCGCCCCCGCCGATGTGGCGACCGACTTCGAAAATCGTCTGCGCGCCGGCGGTCTTGGCTACGGCGACTTGAAGAAGGCCCTCTTCGAGCACTACTGGCTGCACTTCGCCGCCGCGCGTGCCAGACGCGCCGAGCTGGCTGCGAACCAGGACCACGTCCGCCAGATTCTGCGCAACGGAGCCGAGAAGGCCCGGGCCGTGGCGACGAAGGTTCTCCAACGTGCGAAGTCAGCGAGCGGGTTGGGCTGAACCGGAATGCCGGAGGGATTGCCCGCGAAACAGACGAAAGATCGCGAAAACAGCGGCCTTCAGCGCTCGTGCCGGCAGAAGTGTTTTTTCCCGTTCGTCCCCGCCAAACACATTCTCTTTCGTGTGTTTGGCGTGTTTCGCGGGCTCTCACTGCGGAGTTCCGGCTGAGCCGGGCTGCGGTTTCGCCGCGTCCCAGACGACTTTCCCGCCGACCATCGTGAGCAGCACTTTCGTGTCGCGCACGTCGTTGACCGGGCAGTTCAACAGGTCGCGATCCACCAGGATGAGATCGGCGAGTTTGCCCGGTTCGAGCGAGCCTTTCCTGGTTTCGTCGAAGTGGAGGCGGGCGTTGTTGAGGGTGTAGAAGCGGATGACCTGCTCGCGCGTGATGCGTTCCTTCGCGTTGAGCACGCCGCCGCGTTCCGTCTGCCGCGTGAGCGCGACCCACATGCCGAGCCACGGGCTCCACGGATTGATGCTCTCGATCGGGTCGAGCTTGGTCATCAGGTCGCTCCCGCCGCCGACGTTGACGCCGGATTCCATGTAGGTCTTGAAGGGCAGGAACCATTCCATGCGGTGTTCGCCCAGCGTCTTGACCAGGCTCGCTCCGTCCTTCCAAAGCCACGCGGGCTGCAAGTCGGCACCCACGCCAAGGCGGCGGCAGCGGTCGAGGTTGTGCGCCGAGGGGAAGTTTGCGTGTGTCATCTGAAAGCGACGCTGTGTGATGTCCAGCTCGCGTTGCACCTGCTCGTAAAGGTCGAGCAGGACGTCCATGGCACCTTCTCCCGCGCAGTGCGCAGTGAGCTGCCAGCCTTGTTTTGCAGCCTCGATGTAGAGCTCGCGGAGCTGGTTGGTGTCCTGCAGGAGCTGGCCGCGATAAGCGGGGTCCGTGATCTGGTAGGTCGGTCCGACGCCCCACGGCTCGCGCATGAATGCGGTGCCGATGAGCATCCCGCCGTCGAGGAAAACCTTCAGCGGTCCGATGCGCACCCAGTCATCGCCGACGCCGGTGGGGCCGTAGGCGAGCTTGCCGGCGGGGGCCTGGGCGAGCCGGGCGATGTTGACGATGGAATCCTCACGCGTCTTGCCCGCGCTGGTGACTCGGGTGCAGTTCACGCGGACCGTCAGCTCGCCCTTCGCCGAGAGATCCCGCAACTCGTCGATCATGGAGTTGTCCGAGGTGCGTTCGGCGATGCTCGTGATGCCCTGCTGGTTGAAGAGCGAGTAGAACTTCTTCACGGCGTCGCGACGGACGGCGGCTGTCGGGCTTCGCGCGGAGGAAGCCACCTTCAGCAGCTGGGCGGCCCCACGCAGGAGGCCCGTCGGCTCGCCGGTCTGCGGGTCTTTCACGACGATGCCGGGCGTCGGGTCCCTGGTGTCGCGGGTGATGCCGGAGACGGCGAGGGCCTTCGAGTTCGCCATCGAGACGGGCCCGGCGTTGTAGTGGACGGGATTGTCCGGCGCGGCGGCGTCCAGCTCGGCCTTTGTCGGCAGCCGGCCCTCGGCGAGCCGGGTGGGGAAGCCGCGATCAATGAGAAGCCAGGCCCCGGGCGGCTTCTTTGCGGCCTGGGCACGAAGATAGGCCTGCACCTGCGGAATGGATTTCGCGACGAAGACCTCGCCGTCCAGCTCGCTCGTCGCACACCGGAAGGCATGCGTGTGGCTGTCCATCAAACCGGGCAGGACCATCCTGCCGTGCGCGTCCACGATGCGTGTGCCTGGCCCGGCGTATCTGGCGATGTCCGCGTTGCTGCCGACGGCGAGGATTTTGGCCCCGCCCACCGCGACGGCCTGTGCGAGGCTGAACCGCGCATCCACGGTGACGACCCTGGCATTGCGGACGATGAAGTCGGCGGGCTCCGCTGCGCGCTGGGAAACGGAGGTGAACAGCAGCAGGGAAAGGACGGCGGCCCTTCGGGGGATTTGCGTGGACATGGCGCTACAGTGGCGCGTGAGGCACGGCGGGACAATTGGATTCTCAGGGCTGACGCATCAAAAAGTGGGCGGGCTGGCGGTCGAACTTGGCGTTGAGTCGGCGTGGGGTGTAGGAGCCGGGGTCAATGTCTGACACGCACAGCATCCCTTGCGCAAATCCAGAAATCTTTCAGTGCTTCAGCCGCTGCTCGAAGTAGGCGATGAGCGCGGCCTCCGCCTTCTCCGCATCCGCGCCCTTGAACCCGTGGCCGGCGCCTTCCAGCGTGATCAGTTCCACCGGCACGCCGCAGGCCGTGAGCCGGTCGCGCATCCAGATGGCCTGCTCGTAGGCGACGTATTTGTCCTCGGTGCCGTGGAGGATGAGCGCGGGCGCGGCGTTGGGCGTGACCCAGTTCAGCGGGCTGGACTGGACGTGCCGCAGGCGCGCCGTCTCCAGATTCCCCCCGAGCCACAGCGGCAGGACTTTGTGCGCATCCACGCTCTTGCCGTAGGACTTGGTGAAATCGCTCGGGCCATAGACGTTCACCACGCAGGTCACGGCACTGGAGAAACCGAGATTGTCCGCACCCTCGAAATCCTTCACGCCCGCCGTCACCCCGAGGAACTGCGCAAGATGTCCGCCGGCCGATCCGCCCGTCACACCGATGCGCGCGGGATCAATGCCATACTTCGCGGCGTTCGCACGGAGCCAGCGCACGGCGGCCTTCGTGTCGTGAACGGCGGCGGGAAACTGATGCGTCGGCGCGAGCCGGTAGCTGATGGTGGCCGCCACAAAGCCGCGCTGCGCGAGCGTGAGGCAAAGCTTGTTGTAGCCCTCGCGGCTGCCCGCGCGGAAGCCGCCGCCGTGGATGCACAGCACGGCGGGGAGCGGTCCGCTGGTGTTCTTGGGCCGCGCCAGGTTGAGCTGCACGCGCGCACCGCCCGCCTCGGCGTAGGTGATGTTGCGTTCGAAGGTGACGTTGTCGGGGATCGCAAGTTCTGCGGCGCGCGAAGTGAAAGCCGAGGCGAGGAACAGCAGGGCGAGCAGACGAGGCTGGCGGTTCATGTTGTGGCTGAGTCGGACGGTAAAGTGGTGGAAGGTTACTTGGCCGGAGCAGCAAACGCCTTCGGCATCAGCGCCTGCACCGCGTCGAAGATACGCGTCTCCTGCGTGCCGTCGAAACGGTTCGGGCGGTTGTAATAGACCATCGCGCCGCCCGCCTCGTAGCCGCCTTCGTCCCAGACGCGGCGCGAAGGAATGTAGCAGGGCACGTCGTTGGCGTAGCTGTTCACCCAGACGCGCTGGCCGTCGAACTCACGCTTGATGCGCAGGCCGTAGTCCACGACCACCTCGCCCGGCAGGAAGACCATCGCGAGGTCGCTGCCGAAGCTCCACACCTGCACGAGATATGGCAGCCGGTCGGGGATGGTCCCGCCCTCGTCGAGTGTCTTGAGTGCGAACCGGGCCCGCAGCCCCTCGGCCCCGGTCTTCTTCGCCGCCGTCTCCCACTCGGCGCGCGTGGGCAGCTTGTCGAACGGCAGCTCGATGCGCCGGGTCACGCCGGTGAGGGGTGCCTGCAGTTCGGTGAACTTGCCTTCCTTGAGCAGCCGCCCGGCTTCGTCCGCAAGCGACCGCCCATGCTGGTTCGCCAGTTCATACGTGCCGCGCGGATAAGGGTTCTGATCCGCTCCGCAGCCGATGGCCGTGAGCGCGACCACGCCGGGATGCGCCTTCTCGATGGCCAGTTGCGCGCAGCCCGCCCAGTCGGCGTGCATTTTGTTGAAGCCCGTGGTCGTGCAGTGGCAGGCGTAGCTCACCAGCACGGCGCGCAGAATTCCCTCCGGCGAAGTCACGCGCAGCAGGGGCAGATCGTGGTCCACGGGGCCGGCGGGGTTGGGCGCGTTCTGATAGCCCGCGGGCGTGGGCTTGCGCCGGTTCGCGGCGAACTTCACCTCGCCCTTCGTCCACGCGAGGTGCGCCGGCCGGCGGTCCGCGAGCGCGGCGAGGGCGAGCTGCTCCAGCTTGCCGGTGAACTCGCGCGTGTAGCGGTCGATGTTCCGCTGGTGCTCGGGCGGGATGGGAACGCCGAAGATCGTGGACAGCACGCCGTTGAGCATCGGCGCGGAGTGCGTGTGGCTGGAGCTGAGGGCCAGCCGCTCGCTGGTGACGTGTTTTGCGGCGAGGCGCTGGAGCAACTCGGTGCGAATCCACCCGGGCACGCCGCAGTTGTCCACGGTGATGAGCAGGAACGGGCCTTCGGCATCGCCGCCGATGGCCAGGGCCTTCGCACGGATGCGTTGCTCGATGCCCTCGGACTCCAGGCGACGGCCGCCGTAGCCGTTGAGGCGGACGGAGTAGTCCGGCGTGATGTCCACCTCGGCCACGCCGACCGGGCGGGTGGGGCTGGAAACCGGGGCGGATGCAGGCGCGGGCGCGGGCGGCGTGTGCGTGCAGGCGGAGAGGCCGGCGAGCGCAAGACAGAGCGCGAGGGGAAGGAAGGTGCGGCGGATCATGGCGCGAGTGTCAGCGGGGGCGGTTGGAATTGTCAACGCGTGGCCGCGCGCCCGTAGCCGCCGAGGTAAGGAGGCGGACCCACCCGCGCGCACGCCGAGCCCGCCTCCTTACCTCGGCGGCTACTTTTACCGCCCCTCGCGGTTCTTCACCGCTCGGAAGATGCGCAGCGGGCCGTAGTCAATGTCCGGCAGCGATTCCTTCACGCCGGTGATGTTGCCCCAGCCGAACTGGTAAAACGCCTTCGCCGCGCGCGTCTGCTGGTCGGCGGTCATCACGGTGCCCAAGTCGAACGGCTCGCCCGCGTCCACCGCGTCAGCGAGGTGACTGTAAATGGTGCTTGGCTTCACGTCGCGAAGGCGCGCGATCTCGTCCACCGTCCGTCCGCCGCGCCAGTAGTGCAGCGTGGCGACGACGGTTTCGGTGAGCTTGCTGCGCTGCGGCGCGGCAGGTTTCTGCGTGAAGGAATCGTCGGCGAAAATCTGCTTCGGGTTGGCGCGGAGGTGCGCGGCGACCTCCTCCAGAAACTGCGCGCCGAAGTCCCGAAGCTTGCTTGCGCCCACGCCGCTGATGCGGCTGAACTCGCCCTCTGTCTGCGGATAGAGCCGCGCCATCTGCCGCAGCGCGACGTCGGAGAAGATGATGTAACTGGGCACGGCGCGGGCGTCGGCGAGTTCCTTGCGGAGCCGCCGGAGCTTCTCGAAGAGGAGCTCGTCGCAGGCGATCTCGCCGACGTGGCTGACTTGCTTCTCCGGCGCGGCGACGGGCTTGGTCAACGTGACTTTGGTCCGTGCGGTCAGCACGGCGCGGCCCGCATCGGTCAGCTCGACGACGGGGAACTTGTCCGTGGTCTGGCGCAGGTAGCCGAGACGGATGAGTTCGCGCCCGATGGCGGCCCACTCAGAGCGGCTGTGCTCGTGGCCGATGTTGTAGGTGGTGAGATTCTGGTGGCCCCATTTCAGCACGCGCTCGCTCTGCGCGCCGGTGAGCACCTCGATGACGTGGTTCAGTCCGACGCCGAAACTGCCCGCCTGCCGGATGCGGAAAACGCACGACATGAACTTCTGCGCCGCGACCGTGCCGTCGAAGGTCGCGCGCGGCGTCAGGCAGTTGTCGCACGCGCCGCAGTTGGTTGTCCCGGCTTCAGCCGGTTCGGACTCGGAGCCGCCTGAAGGCGGGACACCAAACGTTTCGCCGAAGTAAGCCAGCAGCTCCACGCGCCGGCAGCCGGAGCACTCGGCGTAATGGACCATCTGGCTCAACTGCTCGCGGGCGATGACCTGCTCGGCGGGCGGCTTCTCGCTGATGAAGCCGAGATACTTCTGCACGTCGCCGGCGCTGAACAGCAGGATGCACTCGCTCGGCAAACCGTCGCGGCCCGCACGGCCCGTCTCCTGATAGTAGCCCTCGATGTTCTTGGGCAGATCGTAGTGGATGACGAAGCGGACGTTCGGCTTGTTGATGCCCATGCCGAACGCGATCGTCGCGCAGATTACGCGGATTTCGTCGCGGAGGAAGCCTTCCTGATTGCCGGAACGCTCGTCCTTCGGCACTTCCGCGTGGTAGGGCGCGGCCTTGATGCCGTCGGCACGGAGCTTCTCGGCGAGCGATTCGGTGGTCTTGCGCGCCTGGCAATAGATGATGCCGCTGTCGCGCGGATGGGCGCGGAGGAAGTCGAGCACCTGTCCGTAAGCGCCGGTCTTCGCGCTGATGCGGTAGGTCAAGTTTGGGCGGTTGAAGCTGGCGACGTAGCGGGCCGGGTCGCGGAGCTTGAGCTGCCCGGCGATGTCCTCGCGCACGCGCTCGGTGGCCGTGGCGGTGAGCGCCATGAAGGGCACCTGCGGGAAGCGCTCGCGGAGCTGGGCGATCTGCCGATACTCGGGCCGGAAATCGTGGCCCCACTCGCTGATGCAGTGCGCCTCGTCAATCGCGAAGAGGTTCACGTTCCAGCGTTCGAGATCGGCGAGCATTCCCGAGAGCATGAGGCGCTCGGGGGCGGCGTAGAGCAGACGGTATTCGCCGTTATGCAGGCCGCGCAGGCGGGCGCGGGACTCGTCGGCCTTGAGCGAGGAATTGAGAAACGTCGCCGGGACGCCGCTGGCCGTAAGCGCGTCCACCTGGTCCTTCATCAAGGCAATCAGCGGCGAGACGACGACGGTGAGTCCGTCGCGGGCGAGGGCGGGGAGCTGGAAGCAGAGCGACTTGCCGCCGCCGGTCGGCAGCAGCGCGAGGACATCCCGGCCCGCGAGTGCGTCGCGGATGATTTCCTCCTGGAGCGGACGGAACGAGGCGTAGCCGAAGTATTGCTTCAGCAACGCAAGGAGGTCGGGAGCTTCGGGCATGGGACGGAGCAGGCCGGACGCTCCGGCCCGCGCTACACCTTCACGGAATCACGCGGGACGATCTGCACGCTCTCCACGCTCATGCGGCGCGTCGGGCGGCTTTTCTCCCCGCCACCGGCGGACTTGGTTTCCACGCTGCCGATGGCTTCGAGCACCTCATCGCCGGCGATGAGCTTGCCGAACGCGGTGTATTGGCGGTCGAGAAACTTCGCATCCCCGAGGCAGACGAAGAACTGGCTGCCGGCGCTGTTCGGATCCTGCGACCGCGCGGCGGAGAGCACGCCGCGGACATGTGCGCGCTCGTTGAACTCGGCCTTGATCTTGTAGCCCGGCCCGCCGGTGCCCCAGCGCGCCTCGTTCGCGGCGTCCTTCGTGAGCGGGTCGCCGCCCTGGATCATGAAGCCCTTCACCACGCGGTGAAACGCCGTGCCGTCGTAGAAACCCTCGCGCGCGAGCTTCTTGAAGTTTTCGACATGGCCGGGCGCGACGTCCGACCAGAACTCGACGACCATCTGGCCGTGGCAGGTGTTGATGACGGCGACTTCGTTGGCGGTGCTCATGGTGTCGTTGGAAGAGACGGACGGTTTAGGGCAGGATGTTCGCGGACTTAATGTAGTCGAGATTGGGGAAATCCTTCTTGAGGTAGGCGTTGCCTTCCATTTGAACTCGGCCTTGGTCCGGGCCGCGACCACGCGGGGCACCTTCGCCATATTCACTGTTGAGCTTGTCCACAACATCCATGCCTTCAGTCACTTTTCCAAAGGACGGAAAGCCCATGCCATCCAGCCGCGCGTTGTCGCCAAAGTTGATGAAGAGCTGCGTTGTCCTTGTGTCAGGCCCGGCCATCGCAAACGTGATGGCTCCGCGTGTGTTGCTGGCCTTGACGGGGTCGTCGGAAATCCGCGCACTGCGCCAGGCGGTGGCAACCTTCGGGTCGCCGTGAATCCCAAACTGACACATGAAGCCCGCGATGACCCGGAAGAAGGCGATGTCCTTGAAATAGCCAGAGCGAACCATGTTGTAAAATCGATCCGCCCCGAGAGGAGCAAGCGAGCGGGTCACCTCGACCGTGAAGGCCCCCTTGGTCGTGTCAAACTTCACCTTGAACTTCTCCGGAGCCTTTTCGGTCAACTTGGAGGGATCAGTGAAGTCCGGCGTGTTTGCAGCCTTCTTCTCCGTCTTCTTGTCCTGCGCGGGCGCGGAGGCGACTCCCACGGCGAGGGCAAACACAGTCAGGCAGAGCAAAATATTTTTGTGCATGGCGGCGGAGGAAATGCCATGCGGCGGGGCGAAAGTCACGCGGGAATTGGCGCTCACCACCAACGGAGCCAATCCGAAAGCCCGTGCCAAAATCGGTCAAGGTAATGGCCCGCAAGGAAGCCGATGACGATGGCGCAGGCCAGCACCGCCAGCAGGAAGCCTGCGACGGAATCGCCGCTGAAGTGTCGGCCAACGAACCGGAACCCCACCAGCCCGCCGACCACGAAACCGCAGACGAAGTGCAGCCAGAAGGTCTCTCGCGTCTTTTGTGGACCGCCATCCAAGTATTCGCTCATGTCAGCTTGAGCCTTCAGCCACCGTCACCACGCAATCGCCGCCTGCGGTTCGGAGTGTCAGCACGGTTCCCGGCGCGTTGTGTTCCTTGCGCACGTAGCCGAGCGCGAAGCCGGGAATCACGCTGGTGAGGTGGCCGACTTCCTTGCCGTCGGCGAAGAGCTTGTCGCCCTTCGCCGGAAGCGGGTCGAGCCCCGCGGGCAGGCGCAGACCACGCAAGGACTTCGCCACCTGGCCGTAAGTGCGGATGCGCGCGATGACTTCCTGGCCGATGTAGCAGCCCTTGCTGTAGCTGATGGCGCGCGATTCGATGCCGGCTTCCGGCGGCAGGTTCGTCTCGTCCATGTCCTGCCCGAAGCGCGGGATGCCCGCCTCGATGCGCGCGGTTTCCAGCGCGTCCCAGCCGCAGGCCCGACCGCCGAGCGACTTCGCGGCGGCGACGAGTTTGTCGAAGACCGCACCGAGGGCGGCGGTGGGGACGAAGAGGTCGAAGCCGCCGGCCTGTCCACCGCTGGTAGGGCGAGACTCCGTCGAGCCCTGATTACCGACGGAGTCGGCGCGAGCATCCGGGTTCGCATTCGTTGCCGAGATGCTCGCTGCGCTCGCCTCGCTGCGCTCGTTCGACGGCTCGACGGAGTCTCTCCCTACCAGGCTGGAGCCGACGCGCGAGTTCTGTGTCAGATAGAGCTGGCCGAGCGTCGGGTCTTGATGCGCGCTGAAGGAAAGCGGTTTCTCCGGCAGTTGCCAATCCAGCCCCAGGGCCGTGACCGCCTCCGCCGCGCGCGGGCCTTGCACGCTCAACAGCCCGTAGTGCGGCGCGGCATCGAGCACCTGCACGTCCTCGGTGATGACGTATTTCTCCAGCCGCTCCGCGACGGCGGCGCTGTAGCCCGGCTCGAAGTCGAGCAGCAGCTCGTCCGCGAGCCGGTAGATGATCAGGTCGCTGTGCATCTTGCCCTTGGCGTTGACGAGTGCGGCGTAGCAGCTCTCGCCGACACGCAGGCGTTGCACGTCGTTGGTCACCTGGCCGTGGAGGAACTTCACGCGGTCCGCGCCGGTGACACACAGCCGGCTGCGGCAGCCCAGGTCCAGCACGCCCACGCTGCTGCGCAATGCGTCATGCTCCGCCGCCGCGTCGCCGTAGTGCGCGACGGCTTCCGCGGCGTTCACGTCGATGAAGTGTGCGCCGAGTTGTTGGTGCAGTTCGTGGAGTGCCAGCAAGTTCACGCGCGGACTCTAGCAAGCGCCGGGGAAAATGAAACTGCCGGACGGACGCGACGGGAGCAGTCGTGAGGAAATCCCGGGCAGCGGCGGCTTGTGATGTTTTACTCCGGCCCGACGCCCAGACAGCTCAAAGCTCAAGGGGCGCTTTTCACGCGCCTGGCGTTCCACTCGTAGGTGCGTTCGAGCGGTGCGGTGCCGGAGAGGATTTTTCCCTTGAGCGTGTCTCCGGTGAGTCTGCCGGAGTAGCGCGAAGTGAACTTCACGCCCGCATACTCGCGCGGGATTTCAAAGGTGAGCCGGCCGTCCTTGAACCTGCCCTTCTCAATCGCCGTCTTGAGTTCCTGCACCGTGACCGTGCCGGTGACGGTCCCGCCGTCCTGCTTGAACTCGGCGGTGAAGTCGAGCGAGGTGTCGATGGAGACGTCCAGCGAGTAAGTCCATCTGCCGGTGACGGTGTTGGTCGCGGCGGCGGACGGCTCCGGTTTGTCAGCGGCGACAACCGGACCGAGGAGAGCGAGGCAGAACCAGCCGCCTGCAAGCCAACGCGCCGCGCGGTTGGCGGGAGAGATTCCTGCGAGCTTCATCGCGCGACTCAATCGGCGCGGCACCGGCTTGTCAATCTTCCGGCACCCGGACCCGCGCCAGTCCACGCGAGAACCTGGAAACGTCGGCTCTGGCGGTGGAAAACCCGGGCGAATTGTCCCGGAGCCATCCGGGTTCCTGCGGGTGTCCGCAGGAGAAACCCGCAGTTGCCGCCGCGCGCGGCCTCGCGCAAGCTGCCCCGCGACATGCCCGACGCGCCGCGAATACTTTACTGCCACTGCCAATACGCGCAGGTCGTCCCGCCCGAGGTGAAGGAGGCCGTGCTCAAAAAGCTCTCCGACTCAGGCGTGGCCTTTGACGCCGTGGCCGACCTCTGCGAGATGAGCGCGCGACAGGACCCGTCGCTCAAGCGCCTGGCCGACGGCGGGCCGGTGAAGATCGCCGCCTGCTTCCCGCGCGCCGTGAAGTGGCTTTTCCACACCGCCAACGCCGACCTCCCGCTCGACTCCGCCGAGGTGCTCAACATGCGCGTGCAAACCGCCGAGGAAGTCTGCGCCGCCCTCTTCAACGGCGAGGTCAAAGCCAACTTGCCCAAAGGCAAAGTCACCGGCAGCGATGCGCCGAAAGCCGCCGCCGTTCAACCCTAGACGCAAGACGCCAGACCCCATCCCCTCTTTCGCATGTCCCTCACCACCGCCGCCACGCTCCGCGTCGTCCTTTACGAGGGCGCTGATTCGCCGCCGCTCGCCAGCACCGACCGCTTCTCCGCGCTGACCGCGCTGCTGGAGAAGGGCTTCGCCGTCACCCGCGCCGTCGCGGGCGGGCGCGTCGCGCCGCATGAGCGCGGGTCGTTGCTCGTGCTCGGGCAGTTCGCCGGGCGCACGCCTGAGGCCGAGGGCGTCACTGCCGGCACCACCGTGCGCTTCCAGGACATCACCGGCCTCGACGCCGCGCGCATCGCCGAGAGCGCCGAGAGCGTGCAGACCGAGACCGGCGCGGCGAGGCACGGCGAGTGGAAGCCGTGGTTCCCGGTCATTGACTACGACCGCTGCACGAACTGCATGCAGTGCCTGAGCTTCTGCCTCTTCGGCGTCTATGGCGTGGACGAGCAGAACAAAATCCAGGCGCAGAACCACGACAACTGCAAAACCAACTGTCCCGCCTGTTCGCGCGTCTGCCCCGAGGCGGCGATCATGTTCCCGAAATACAAGGCCGGCCCCATCAACGGCGACGTGGTGCAGGACTCCGACCTGGGCAAGGAGAAGATGAAGATCGACATCTCCTCGCTGCTCGGCGGCGACGTTTATTCCCAGCTCCGCCAGCGCAGCGACGCCGCCAAGGCCCGCTTCAGCAAGGAGCGCGACGACAAGAAAGCCCTGGCCGAGCGCCAGAAATGCCTCACCAAGCTCGCCAGCGCAGCCGGCGACATTCCGATGGAAGTCCTGATGAGCCTGCCCGCGCCCGAGGAAATCATGCGCCGCGCGGAAGAGGCCAAGGCGAAGGCTCAGGCGGCGTTGCAAAGGCAGGCGCAATCGAGCACAGTCCAACCATGAGCACAGCCGAATTGAAAAGCTACGTGGACGAGCGCTCACCTGAAGAGCGGCGCTGGCTGGCGCAATACCTCTGGGAAACCGAGCGCCAGCAGGACACCGCCGCACTCGCCGAGTTGGACGGGCGCATGGATGAGATGGACGCTGGGAAGAACAAGGTATCTTGGGCCGAGGCAGCCGCCCGGCTCGACAAGTTGGACCGGCAGGGCAAATGAGCGACGGATGGCAATTTGTCATTCATCAGTCTGCTTTGGAGAAGATTGAGGGGATGAGGAGCGGGGAGCGCCGGCAAGTGAGGCGGTGCATTGAGGAATTGCTTGCCGACCCGAACCAGCGTCCTGATGCGGAGCGCCGCTCCGTGCGCGACCGCACCCTGCGGGTCAAATATGCCGGACGGCATTGCGTGCTCTATTGGCTCGACGCTTACGTGTGGGAGTTGAGGATAGTCGAAATTGAACGGATACCGTTCCAATGAAGAACTGCCGGATTGAAATTCAGTTGGTGAAGCTCACTGATGGCGGGCGGCTGCTGCGGCTGAGGGAGATGTCATCTGGTCTTTGCCTTGAAAGGCAGCTCACGCGGGAGCAGCCGGCAGCTCGGCAGAAAGCCCGGCTGTTCAGCGTTTTTGAATACTGTGAAAGTCGGGCGCAGACTTCGGCTAAACACTCCAGTGCATGAGCCTTTCAGTCCAAGAGCTGGCCGAATGGGTTTCGATTGCGAAGGACGTTACTACCGCACTGGCTGCGGCAGTCGGGGCAACCGTCGCTGCGCGCGGACTAAATGCTTGGAAGAAACAACTGAGGGGAAAGACTGACTACGAACTCTCGCGGAGATTACTCCGTGCGGTTTACAAGGTCCGAGATTCCATTCCACAGGTGAGGAGCCCGATGATTTTTGAGGGCGAGAGAGATGAAGCGATTGGCGAAGCCAAACTCACTCCTGAGGCATTGAAGGAAAACTTTGCCGCGCAATCGAGCTACGCTGTTTACAGGAAGCGATGGCTGAAGCTTTCGGACGCGGTTCGTGATTTGGACGCCGAGATTTTTGAGGCGGAGGTTTCTTGGGGTAAGGAAATCAAGGTCAAGTGCGGTGCCCTAAAAAAGCAGTTAGCCCTCTTGCAATGGAGCATCCAAATGCACTTAAGCCAAAAGCAACAACCAACGCCATCCCCTCTAAGCAAGGAGCAGGTGACCGAGGTGAATCGTGTTCTTTTCGACCTGAGTGAAGAATCGAAGCCAGACTCCTTCACACTTGAAGTAAACAAGGCAGTTGAGGCCGTCGAAACTTTGCTACAACCGCACCTGAAATAATGAGAACCAAACTCGTCCTGCTGGTGGTGTTAGCGGTCACTCTTCTATTCGTGACACCAATCCTGACACAAGAACCGGCCCGGAATCCGAAATCGAAACTCACAGGCGTGAGGCCGTCTGTAAAAGTTACCAAGTTGATGAACGCGGAGGATTTTAAGGCTGCAGGCCTTTCTAAGCTGTCAGATGAAGAATTAAAACGCCTAGATACATGGCTTACGACCTACACTGCGGAGGTGATGCGACTTGCTTCATCGAAAGGTCAACCCGACTCAGGGGAGGCAATTGAAAGCCAAATAGAAGGCGAGTTTAAGGGGTGGGAAGGGGAAACAGTCTTCCAACTCACCAATAATCAGATTTGGCAGCAATCCTCGTATGCCTACAAGTATCACTATGCCTATCGCCCCAAGGTTTTGATTTTCAAATCCGGCACCGGCTACAAGATGAAAGTCGACGGTGTCGATGGCGAGATTTCTGTGAAGCGCCTCAAGTAAACATGCTCCCCGCCCTCGCCTTCCGCACTTTCCGCTCCGCCGACAAGCGCTGCATCGCCAAGTTCGTCTGGAACTTCGGCGTGAAGGGCATGCTCTCCGTCGAGCGCTTCAAGCGCCGGCTCAAGCGCGGCGAGACGTTCCCGCCGTTCCTCTACCTCTCCATCATCAACTCCTGCAACCTCCGCTGCCAGGGCTGCTGGGTGGATGTCGAGGCGAAGGACGCCATTGACCTCGGCACCCTCAGCCGCACCATCGCCGACGCGCAGGCGCACGGGAACAGCTTCTTCGGCATCCTCGGCGGCGAGCCGTTCATGCACCCGAAGCTCCTCGACCTGCTTGCGGCGCATCCGGACTGCTACTTTCAGGTCTTCACCAACGGCCAGTTCATCACCGAGAAGGTGGCGAAGCGTCTGCGCGAGATCGGCAACGTCACCCCGCTCATCAGCATCGAAGGCCGCGAGGTCGTCAGCGACGAGCGGCGCGGCAAGAAGGACGTGCTGAACAAAACGCTTCGGGGTCTCGATAACAGCCTGCGCGAGGGCATCCTCACGGGCGTCGCCACCAGCATCTGCCGGTCGAACATTGAGGAGCTGCTCACCGAGGAATGGCTCCGGCACCTCATCGAGCGCGGCGTCCACTACGCGTGGTATCACACCTACCGGCCCGTCGGCCCGAAACCGAACTTCGACCTCGCGCTGCGGCCCGACCAGCTCGTGCGCATCCGAAAGTTCGTCACCGAAATGCGCGCGCGGCTGCCCATCGCGATCATCGACGCCTACTACGACGGCGAGGGAAATGCGCTCTGCCCCATGTCCACGGGCGTTTCGCATCACATCGGGCCGAAGGGCGACATCGAGCCGTGCCCGATCATCCAGTTCGCCACGGAGAACATCAGCGACCCGCGCGGCATCTACGCGACGATGCGCGACAGCGCGTTCCTGAAGGACTTCCGCGAACTCAGCTCGCAGCACACGCGCGGCTGCGTGGTGCTGGAGCGGCCCGACATCGTGAAGCAGCTCGTCATGAAGCACGGCGCACGCGACACCACCGTCCGCGGCTCCGCGCTGGCGGAGCTGGATGCGATGACGCCGCGCTTCAGCCAGTGGCTCCCCGGCGAGGAAATCCCCGAGAAGCACTGGATGTATCGGCTCGCGAAGAAGTATTGGTTCTGCGATTTCGGCGCGTATCGGCGGTCTGATCACGACCAGACCGCCGCCTCGAAGGCGAAGCAGCTCATCGCCGTTGCGCGCGGGTGAGGGGCGGACAGCCTGCGGAGGTCACGCCTTTGGCAGCGTGACGTTCTCCAGGCCCATCTTGAAGAAGTGCTCCGGCGGAGCGGGCTCGCAGACGTGCCAGCCCTGCACGTAGTCCACGCCCAGGCCTTTCACCACCTGCAGCACGGCGGCGCTGACGACGTATTCCGCCACGGTCTGCTTGCCGAGGATGTGGGCGATTTCGTTGATGGACTTCACCAGCGCGCGGTTGATGGGATCGGCGTCCACCGAGCGGATGAAGCTGCCGTCGATCTTCAGCACGTCCACCGGCAGGTCGCGCAGGTAGAGCATGGAGGACGCGCCCACGCCGAAGTCGTCGAGCGCGAACCGGCAGCCGAGCTGCTTGATGGCGGTGATGAGCTGCCGCGCCTGCGTGAGGTTCTGGATCATCGCCGTCTCGGTGATTTCAAAGAGCACGCGGTCCGGGGCGATGTTGGACGCGGAGAGCAGGCGCTCCACGATGATGGGGAGCTGGGCGTTGTTCAGCGTGCGGGCGGAGAGGTTGATGGAGAGAGAGAGCTGCGGGTGGCCCGCCATCAGGTTCACGGACTCGTAGAGCGCGAACTGGTCGATCTGCTGCATGTTCCCGAAGTTCTCGGCGGCGGAGAGGAACTGTCCCGGCGTGATGATCTTGCCGTCGGGGTCGCGCAGGCGGACGAGTGCCTCGAAGTAGGCCCGTCCGTCGGCCCGGAGCGGCAGGATGGGCTGCAACCACATCTCCATGCGCCGGTCGCGCAGGGCGTCCTTGATGCGGATGGACCAGCCGGCCTCGCTGCTGAGCCGGGCGATGGCCTGGTTGTCCGGGCGGAAGATCTCGTAGCCGTTGCGACCGAGCGTCTTCACATGGTAGCAGGCGGAGTCCGCCTGCGAGAGCGCGTCCTCGGCGGTGACCGTGCCGTCGATGCGCGAGAGGCCGACGCTCGCCGTGCAGCAGAAGGTCTTGCCGCCCTCCTTGAAGCGATACGCGTCAAACGTCTGCACAAGGAGGCGGGCAAACTGCGTGGCCACGGCCTCGTCCGCGCCGTTGAGCAGGACGGTGAACTCGTCGCCGCCGAGCCGGGCCAGCTCGTCCCCGGGCCGGAGCTGGTCACCCAGGGTGCGTGCGATGTCCATGAGCAGGCGGTCGCCCGCCTGGTGGTCGAGCGAGTTGTTGACGACCTTGAAGTTGTCCAGGTCGAGGTAGAGCAGGAAGCTGTGTGTGCCGCGCCGCGCCTTGTCCACGGTGCTCTGGAGGACTTCGAGGAAGGACCGGCGGTTGCGCAGGCTGGTGAGCGGGTCGTGGTTGGCGAGGTAAAGCAGGTCCTCCTCGAGGCGCTTGCGCTGTGTGATGTCGGTGAAGATGAGCACCACGCCGAGGAACGCGCGGCGTTCGTCGCGGATGGCGTCGGCACGGCACAGCGTGGGCGCGAGCCGCTCGCCCGCCGCGTGCATCTGCACCTCGCCGCTCCAGGCACCGCCCTCCTCGCAGGTGCGCCAGATTTCGTCCCAGAGTTCCGGCTTTCGAAAAAGCCGCCGGTGTCGCTCGAAAACCTGGAGCTCGTCGAGGGTCAGCCCGAAGAAATCCGTGTGCGCCTCGTTGATGTAGGTGACGCGGCCCTCGGGGTTGAGGATGGCCACGGCGTCGCCGGCGGCGTCCACGGCCCGGCTGATCCGGAGCATCTCCTCGTGCGTGCGCTGCCGTTCCTGTTGGACGGCCTGCTCGGCGTCATCCGCGGCGGACTTGCGCTTGAGCGTGGCGATGATGCGGGCCTGGACCTCGAGGAAGTTGAACGGCTTGCTGACGTAGTCCACCGCGCCAAGGTTGAACGCCCGGAGCTTGTCCTCCGTGCGCTCCCGGCCCGTGACAACGATGACGGGGAGGTGCTTCAACGCGGGATCCGTCTTGAGCGCGGCCAGCACGTCCAGGCCGTCCATGTCCGGCAGGCCGAGGTCGAGCAGCACCAGGTCGAAGGCCTTGGCCCGCGCCATCTCCAGCGCCTTTTTGCCATCGCCCGCGTGGTCAGACTCGATGTTGTCGGTCTGGAGGGAGATGGCCAGCAGGTCCGCCATCTCGGGGCTGTCCTCGACGATTAGAACTCGGGGGGTGCGCATGATGAGCCGGTGTTGCTGACGGAGCGGATGATTCCTCCCGAGCCCCCAAAGGCCAAGCTAAAATCGGCGGGCGCGGACTGGCCGCAAGGCCGGGGCAGCCGGTGTTGTTCAGGTCTTGCGCTTGTTGGAGCGGAACATGACCGCGCGCATCGGCGCGACGGTCGGATACTTCGAGAGCACGTCCTCGAGCTTCATCAGGATCCATGGCTGGCTCAGGCTGCCGCCGTTCTTGGTGAAGACCACGTCGTCGGCGATGTGCACCGCGGCGTGCAACGGTGTGCCGTCCGCGCGGAGGAAGAAGACGAGGTCGCCGAACGTCGGTTCGGCGACGGGCGTGTAGTCCTGTTCCAGCTCCTTCCGCCACACGGCGTCGTCATTGTAGCGGTCGTCCGGCGGCTCGTTGAAGAAGTTCATCACGGTCCAGAAGCAGTCGGGCATCGGCGCATCGGGTTTGTCGGGCGGAAACGGATACGTGTTGAGCCGCTTGCGCGCAAAGGGCGGCATCAGGTGCGCCACATCCACCGTGGCCCCGCCGGGCACCTTGCACAGCGAATTCAAAAGCGGCGCCACGTCCTTGGCGCGACCCCCCCTGGCCCAGTAGCCGGTCAGCGCCGCCACGTCCGCATCCGGCGCGATCCGCAGCTTCATCAGGAGCGTGGACTGCCGGGAGAGCGCCTTGACCAGCAGCCGGCGCTCGGGCATCCCCGGGATGCGGCTGAACGCCTGCGGCATGTCGGAGAAGCACAGCGAGGCGCCGCGCGGATAGGCGAGGCCCTTCACCAGCGCCAGGGTCGCAGGGGAAAGCCCGCTCGCGCGAAACCATTCGTCCGCCGCGCCGTTGCGGAAGGTCGCCGGCCAGACGTGGAACGCGTTCTCCTCACTCTCGGCGAGCACCGTGTAGATTTGCGTCCGCGCGCGGGAGTTGAGTTCGAGGATCAGGTCGTTGGGCGGCGTCACGAAGATGCCGTTCGTCGCGCCCTGCCACTTCGTCATGTCCGTCAGCACCGTGCGCTGTGGAGGCGTGAGTTCGCAGGAGTTGAAGAAGGCGGTGAGCTGGGCGCGCGAGTAGTTGAGGAAGTGCCAGCGTGTCGGCTCGAACTGCCGGTCGTCCACCGGCACGAATTCGTCGGGCGGCTCGATGTTGATGCGGACGTATTCGACCTGTCCCCACGGGCCGGGCCTGCCTTTGAAGAAGAGCTCCGACTCGCCGCCCACGGCGGGCCGGGCTGCGGGCCGGGCTGGCGGCGGGACCGGGCGCTCGGGCAGCCAGTGCATCAGCGCCAATCCGGTGAGCAGCGCGAACTGGAGCAGGCACAGCCCGAACAGCCAGCGGCTCGGCAGGTAGATCAACACGCCCTGCTGGGGCCTGCCTTCGCCCGCAGGCGCTCCGCCCTGATTTCCGCCCGACACTTTGTTTTCGTTCATGCGAACTCCACTCGTTCAGGCATCCGGTGTGCCAACGCACTTAGGACGGGATAAGCCGGACGGAGGTTAAGGTCAAACGGAGTTTCCCCTTGAGCCGCCGCCGTGCCGCCGCGATAACTGCCGCGCTGATGAACATCTACGAAGAATTGCAGTGGCGCGGCCTCGTCTCGGATTGCACGGATGCGGCGGAGTTGCAGAAGCAGCTCGCCGCACGCCCGGTCACGCTCTACTGCGGCTTCGACCCCACGGCCGACTCGCTCCATGTCGGCTCCCTCGTGCCGCTGCTCGCGCTGCGGCGCTTTCAGAACGCCGGACATTGCCCCATCGCCGTCGCGGGCGGCGCGACCGGGAGCATCGGAGACCCCAGCGGCAAGACCGCCGAGCGCCAGCTGCTCACGAAGGAGCAGATTTCCGCGAACGTCGAGGCCGTGCGTCCGCAGCTCGCGCGCCTGCTCGACTTTGAAATCCAGCCCAACCGCGCCTCGCTCGTGGACAACGCGGACTGGACCGCCGGCGTCAGCTTCCTCGATTTCCTCCGCGACATCGGCAAGCACTTCTCGGTGAACATGATGATCGCCAAGGAGTCCGTCCGCGCGCGCATGGAGGACCGCGAGGTGGGCATCAGCTACACCGAGTTCAGCTACATGCTGCTCCAGGCCTTTGACTTTTACGTGCTGGCCCGCGACCACGGCTGCGACCTGCAGATCGGCGGCTCGGACCAGTGGGGCAACATCACGGCGGGCACCGATCTCATCCGCAAAAAACTCGCGCGGCCCGCGTGGGGCCTCACGCTCCCGCTCATCACGAAGGCCGACGGCACGAAGTTCGGCAAGACCGAGTCCGGCACCATCTGGCTCGATGCGAAGAAGACCAGCGTCTACCGCTTCTACCAGTTCTGGATCAACACCGACGACCGCGACGTGATCCGCTACCTGAAATACTTCACCTTCCTCAGCCGCGGGGAAATTGAGGCGCTTGAACAAGCCCACACCGCCAATCCCGGCGCGCGGGCGGCGCACATTCAGCTCGCGAGGAGAATAACAGCTTTGGTTCACGGTGATTTGGCCATGACCAATGCTGTTATCGCGAGCGATGTCCTCTTCGGAGGGAGCGTTGAACAAGTAACTGAGGAGAGCTTCAACGACATCGTCGGAGAGGTGCCGACCCGGCCGGTCGAAGCCGCGCAACTCGGAGGCGCGGGCACCGCGCTGGTCGAGTTGCTCGTTCACGCCGGGTTGGGGCAGTCCAAGGGCCAGGCGCGCAAAGACGTCGAAGGCGGCGGCATCTACGTGAACAACGTGCGCGAGACCAACCCGCAGCGCGCCATCACCCCGGCCGACCTGCTCTTCGGCCGGCATCTCCTCCTCCGCAAGGGGAAGAAGAATTACACCGTGCTCACGGTCCAGTGAGCCCCGTTGTCCCATGAGCCTGTGCTTTCTCAGCCGCAGCCAGGCAGCCGGCAGCGGGACGAGCGCAGGCGGAGCGCGGCATTCATGCCGCAGAAAGCCGCGACTCGAAAAGTGCGTTCGAACCAACGCCGGTTTGCTCACTTTTCTGCGTGAAGGCCGCGCTCCTTCGCATGGCCTGCTGCTGGGGTTGTTGTTGCTCCTGCCCGTCCGCCTCGCAGCCTTCGAGGTCCATTACGCAAAGACCGGCTGCACCGTCACCAGCGGGATGGATTATGCCATCCGCTATGAGTTGAAGCAGCTCATCGCACGGCACGAGCAGGTGTTGCGGCGCAAGGCGCCGGCGGAGTTGAAGGTGACCTATCGCATCTTCCCGACCTACGAGGAATACAAGAGCTACTCCGCCACCATCGGCCGCAGCGTCAGCCCGCAGTTGCTGGGCTACACCGCCAGTCAAAAGACCTTCAAGACGGACACGGGCGAAATTGTCACCGCCACCGCGGAGGTCATTTCCTGGAAACATCCGCAGCCGGCCGTGCACCTGTCGACGGTCCTGCACGAGACCACTCATGCGGTCACGCAGTCCTTCCTTCTGCACGTCCCCCTGTGGATGAACGAGGGCAGCGCCGACTGGTTCGGCAAGCCCGCATGGGCGGAGAGCGAGGCGCAGAAGACCGACCGGACCCGCCGCTGGCAGACGCTGAAGTTCATGCTCGACGAGAAAAAACTTCCTCCCCTGCGCGGCTATCTCGAGGCGGAAGGCTACGACGAGTGGAGCCGGCAGTTTGGCGGCAATGTAGGGATGGGCTACGTCGTGGGCTATTCGCTCTTCGACTTCTTCATGTCGGCTCAGAATGCGCAGAACTTCCTCGCGGCCCTGCTCAAGGCACCGACCGTCGAGCGCGGCGCGAAGCCGGGTGCCGTCTTCACCGCGCAGCTCGACAAGCTCTGGCGCGGCGGCCTGCCGGAGTTTGAGCGCGGCTGGCACAACTGGATCCGCTACAAGGCGGGGCTTGAGAAATCTCCCTCCGCTTCGAAGCCGGCGGCCAAAAAGTGAGAAGCGCCGCATCCAAGCTCTCCTTTACTTCACCGAACCTCCTTCCTACGCTCGCCGCCCGTTGGGGCCGGCGCTCTGACGCAAGCGCATGATTTCCGTTGTCACCGGGCTGGTAGCAGGAGCGATCCACGTCGTCTCCGGGCCGGACCATCTCGCCGCGGTCGCGCCGCTGGCTGCGGATTCGCGTCGCAGGGCCTGGGAGGTGGGCCTGCGCTGGGGGATCGGGCACGCGGGCGGCGTGATGTTCGTCGGCGTGCTGTCGCTGCTCCTGCGCGACTGGCTGCCGCTGGAGGCGATATCCTCGTGGAGCGAGCGTCTCGTGGGCGTGATGCTCATCGGCATCGGCCTCTGGGGCGTCCGGCGGGCGTTGAGCGGGCGCGTCCACACGCATGAGCATGAGCACGACGGCCGGCAGCACGTCCACATCCACGCGCACGACGGGGCGACGGCGCACACGCACACGCACGCCGCCGAGCACCGGCACACGCACACGGCCTTTGCGGTCGGGACATTGCACGGTGCGGCGGGCAGCTCGCATTTTCTCGCGGTGATCCCGGCGCTTGCGTTTGCGACGATGAACGAGGCGGTCTTCTACCTGGCCGCCTATGGGCTTGGGACGGTGGTGGCGATGGTGGTGTTTTCCTCGCTGGTCGGGTTGTCGGCGCGGAGCCTGGCGGCGGACAGCGCCCGGGCGTATCGCCAGATGATGGCGTCCTGCTCGCTGGCGGCGGTG
>JBAYGL010000003.1:0-32485 GCA_041666725.1 Limisphaerales bacterium | reverse complement strand
GCCTTGGCCACACGCACTTTGGAATTGATTGGCGTCTTCGCGCCGCGCTAGCCTCGCGGCACATTTCCAAACACGCACACCTATGAGCCAGTCAGCGAACCTCTTCCCGAAACTTCACAACGCCATGTGGCCCGGCCTCGTCGGCAAGGGCAGCCCCGGCGCCGAACCGTTCATCGACCTCGACACGATGCTCGACCTCACGGCCAAGGCCGAGGTGAACGGACAGAAGTTCGACGGCGTGGACCTCTTCCTCTACGACCCGCACACAAACATCGACATCAGCGACGACGGCATCAAGGCGCTCGCCGACAAGATTGCCGGCAAGGGCTTCGTGGTCGGTTCCGTGGTCGCGCCCGTGTGGTTCGAAGGCAACGCGATGGGCGACGAGACCAAGCGCGCCGGCTGGGTCACCGCCGTGCGCAAGGCCTGCCGCATCGCCCAGAAGCTCCGTCAGCTCGGCGTGCGGCCCTACGGCATCGTGCGCATCGACTCCGCCGCCGGCGTGGCGGACTGGGACAAGGACCCCGTCGGCAACACGAAGATCATCGCGCAGACTTTCCGCGAAGGCGCGGCCGTCGCCGCCGATCATGGCGAGCGGCTCGCGGCCGAGGGTGAGATTTGCTGGGGCGGCATGCACTCGTGGCGGAACATGGTGAACCTCCTCGAAGAGACCGACCGGCCCGGCCTCGTGGGCTTCCAGGCGGACATGGCGCACACGCTCCTCTACACGCTGGGCTACAACGCCGAGAAGCACGCCATCCTGCCCAAGGGCTACGATTGGAAGAACAAGAACACGCTCCTGGCCGCGCTCAAGAAGCTCACCGCCGCGCTCCGCCCGTGGACGATGGACTTCCACGTCGCGCAGAACGACGCCACGGTGAAGGGCTCCGGCGGCCACGACCTCACGGGCCGCCACTGCGTCGTGGACGACCCGAACGGGAAGCTCGACATCCCCGTGCACGCCGGCTACTGGCTGCGCGACGAAAACCGCCACTTGACCAAGGCCTGCATGCACATCTGCTGGGACGGCTGCATGTTCCCGAACGAGACGCTGATGAAGCAGGACACCTGGAACAAGATTCTCGGCGCGATGATCGCCGTGCGCGAGAAGCATGGCTGGAACACGGTGGGCTGACCCGCCGCGCAACAGCATTTCCGAAAGAGGAAGTCCGCAAGGGCTTCCTCTTTTTGCTTTCCCCGCCAAACACGCGAAACACACGAAAGCAGAAACCGCCGGCTGCGAGGTGATGTTCATCGTGTTGCACGACAGCCCAGCGCGTTTAGTTTTCGCGTCCTTTCGCGTGTTTGGCAGGCCCCGGCTTTCGGATTGAAAACTTCGCCCGGTGCGCAAACCATCCGCCAACGCTATGGCCACCCTCGTCTTTGACATTGAAACCTCGCGCCTGCCCGTCGAGATGTTCGACGAGGTGCAGCAGGAATACCTCTTCCGCGAGGCGGGGAAACTTCCCGAAGACCAGCAGCCCGCCAAGCGCGAGGAGATCGCGCGCCTCTTCAGCCTCTGGCCGTTCACCGCGCAGGTCGTGTGCATCGCCATGCTGAACGCCGAGACTCAGCGCGGCCAGGTGCTTTTCCAGGCCGAGGACTACGAGGACGACGCCGAGGCCGGTCCGGTGGAGTTCGTGCCGTGCGCGGACGAGCATGAGCTGCTCACCGCCTTCTGGGACGCGGCCAAGCACTACCAGCAGGTCGTCACCTTCAACGGGCGCGGCTTCGACGTGCCGTTCCTCTACCTGCGCTCGGCGCAACTGAACGTCCCCATCGCGCGCAAGGACTGGCTCGGCTACCGCTACGCCACCGACCCGCACTGCGACCTGGCGGAGCAGCTGACATTCTACAATGTCAGCGGACGCGACGGCGCGGCGCGGAAGTTCAACCTGGATTTTTACTGCAAGGCCTTCGGCATCGAGTCACCGAAAAGCCACGGCGTCACCGGCATGGACGTGACGAACATGATGGAGGAAGGCCGCCACAAGGAAATCGCCGACTACTGCCTCCGCGACGTGCGCGCCACCGTCCTGCTGCACAAGATCTGGAAGGACCGGCTGGCCGGCATCAAGTAGCCGCAACCTTCAGATTGCGGAGCGAGTGGAGGGAGCGGCAAGCGACGGCGACGCGCAGTTGGCAGCCAGCGCACCCAGCGCATGGGGATGGTTTGAATCATCTGGCAAACTGCCTCTCAAAAGCCTGTAAAAACTGTGCGACCGCTTTGTCTGCTGCGACCGCCGTCGCCGCATTGCCCTCTTTGGCGATGGTGGCCTGACGTGACACCTGAAGCGTCGAACTCCCTTCGGCAACTCCCAAGTCTGAGGTCTGTCCGGAATACGTGACAGTGGAGGTGAAGCGGCAACGGCCTTCGGCATAGACCGGCGAGTTGAGTAAAGCGCCAAGCACCTTCTCTGTAACCGTAGCGGAGCTGGGAAATCTCCCATACCAAGACAAGAGCGAAAGACGAACCACCGCGCCGTCGGCGGGCGGCACCTCCCCCGGCAGACCGACTCGCGCTCGCGCCGTGATACCCTTGCGCTCCATGAGGCGGCAGATGTCCGCGCCAAGAGCCTGCGCAGCGCGATTCGGGTCAGCGCCATCTACTGTGTAGAGATAGAAACCACTGGGATCACCCTGACGCTCTACCAGCGCACGCTGGTCCTGAATGCTGAAATAAACCGGTATGCTCAGACGCGCCCTGCTCGGTGTAGTGAGATAGCTGGCAGCGGTCGGCGTGGATGTGCTGGCACATCCTGCGAGCAGAGTCATGAAGGCAGCCGATGCGACGATCAGTAGAGATTTAGTAATCTGGTGCGTGTTCATTTCGTGAGAGGGAGTGCTGCCACCTAACTTGTTCCTAAACCGCAATTCTTGCGGCTTCATTGTTCGTTGCGGTTTTATTGCGGGCAGGCTTTCCCGTCCAGCCCAGAGTCGCGGGCGTTGCCGCCGCCAGCGCTGTGGAGTGCGGCCATTTGCCAGCAACGGAGTTGAACGAACGAAGGGACAAACCTGTGAGCAGCGACGGGCCTGCGTCCGGCCCCGGAGGGGCGATTGACCGTAGCCGGTGGGAAGCCTCGACCAACGGGAGAGCGCACCCACCGGCAAGCCGCCCATCAACGCCGCGCCCCAGCGGGGCGCATGAACGCAGCCTTGCTTTGCCGGCGGAATCGCCTTACTTGCTCTGTCATGAACGTCACCCTGACCAAAGACTTGGAGCAGTTCGTTTCCGCGAAGGTGCGGGGCGGTGGCTTTGCGAGCGCGGACGAGGTGGTGCGCGCCGCCCTGCGCGACTTCCGCACCAAGGACGACCCCGCCGAGACCGACTCCCAGGAACTCGCCGAACTGCTCCTGTGTGCCGTGCGCGGGCCGCACCGGCCCGTCACGCGTCAGGACTTTGCCAAGCTCCGCCAGCGCGCCCGCCGCAAGCCCGCCCGCGCGTGAGCCTGCGGCTCCAACGCTCCGACTGGTTCTGGGCCGACTTGGAACGGCAGGTGGACTGGTATCGCGACGAGGCCGGCGAGGAAATCGCCGACCGTTTCATCACCGCCGTGGAAACCACGCTTGACGATCTCACCCGCACGCCGGGGCTGGGTCGTCCACGCTTCGCCAACTGGCCTGAACTCGCGGGTATTCGCTCCTTCCGCGTCGAGCGGCCTTTCCACCGCCTCCTGCTGTTCTACCGCCACGACGGTCGGACGCTCTTCGCCGAGCGTCTCGTCCACGGTGCCCGCGACCTCCCGCGACGCCTGCGCGAGCCGCCTGGATTGGATTGAGGGGAGCGTGCGAAGCCACTCACGCCCGGAACTTTTCCTCACGCGCCTTCCACGCGGTGAGATGCCAAAACTCAGGTGGCCCGACTTTGAACTTTGAACTTTGAACCTTGAACTCCTATTCTCCGCCACGTGTCCGCACTGGTTGAACTTCGCGCCAGCACGCGCTTTTGCGCGGTCTATGGCCATCCGGTGAAGCATTCCGCCTCCCCCGCCATGCACAACCCCGCGATCGCCGCGCTGGGCCTCGACTGGCGCTACCTCGCCTGCGACGTGCATCCCGACCGGTTGCGCGAGGCCATCGCCGGCGCGCAGGCGATGAAATTCATCGGCCTCAATCTCACCGTGCCGCACAAGCTGCTCGCCGTGGACATCGTGGACGCGCTCGACGAATCGGCGCAGACGTGGGGCGCGGTCAACACCGTGCGCTTCGAGGCGAAGGACGCGTCTGGCGCGTGGCAGCCACTCGCGAAGGTGAACCCGGACGAAGTCGGCGAACTGCGCTCGCACGGCTTCAACACGGACGCCGGCGCCATCACGCGTTCGCTCCGCGAAGACCTCGGCTTCGAGCCGCGCGGCGGCAGCGTGCTCCTGCTCGGCGCAGGCGGCGCGGGCCGGACGGCGGCGCTCAAGCTGGCTTCCGACGGCGTCGGTTCGCTCTTCCTCGTCAACCGAACCGCCAGCAAGGCGGAGGAAGTCGCCGCGGAGATTCGCACGCGCTTCCCGGCGGTGCGCGTGCAAGCGGGCTGGCCTGACGCTGATGTTGACCTTGTTTTGAATGCCACCTCGCTCGGCTTGAAGCCGGGCGACGGCTCGCCGCTGGACGAGATGAAGTTTCCGCTGCGCCGGACGCGCGCGGTCTATGACATGATTTACCGGCCCGCCGAGACGCCGCTGCTGCGCGCGGCCAGGGCCGCCGGCTGCCGGATCGCAAACGGTCTCGGCATGCTGCTCTACCAGGGCGCGAAGGCGCTGGAAATCTGGACCGGCCGGCCGGCGCCGGTGGAGGTCATGCGCGCGGCGCTGGTCAAAAACATTTATGGCAACGCCTGAGCCATCCACCCTGGCCGCCGTGCCGTTTCACTTCTGGTCGATCACCTTCTTCGTGTTCGGCTGCATCGTCGGCAGCTTCCTGAACGTGTGCATCCACCGGATGCCGCTGGGCCAGAGCATCGTCACGCCGCCGTCGCACTGCCCGCACTGCCAGTATCAAATCCCGGGCTACCTCAACATCCCGCTGGCGACCTGGCTCTGGCTGCGGGGCAAATGCGCGAACTGCGCCGCGCCCATTTCCGCGCGCTACTTCGCCGTCGAGCTGCTCACGGGGTTGATGTTCCTCGCGACTTGGCTGCATTTTGGTGGCAAGGGTTTTCCTTCGCCGATCATCTACTGCGTGCTGCTGGCCGGCTTCATCGTCGCCACGTTCATTGACTTCGAGCACTTCATCATCCCCGATGAGATCACTATCGGCGGCATGGTTGCGGGCGTGGTGCTGTCCGGTCTTTTCCCCGAGATCCACGGCGGCGCGAAGGCGGCGGATGGTTTGAAGGCGGCGGCGCTCGGCCTCGTGGTGGGCGGCGGGCTGGTGTATGGCATCCTGCGGCTGGGCAAGCTGCTCTTCGGCCAGCAACGCATCGTGCTGCCGGAGCATTCGACCGTCACCTTCACGGAGAACGAGCTGCTCCTGCCGGACGGCCCCGTGGCCTACGAAGAGCTGTTCTACCGCAGCAGCGACACGGTGGCGTTCCGTGCCGCGCGGCTGGAGCTGGTGGACCGTTCGTATTGGAACGTGGACGTCCGCCTCTCGCCCGTGAAGCTGCGCGTCGGACAGGACGAGTTCGACCCGTCCACCGTGCGCCACATGGAGGCCGTGACAAGCGGCATCGTGCTGCCGCGCGAGGCGATGGGCTTCGGCGACGTGAAGTTCATGGCGGCCATCGGGGCCTTCCTCGGCTGGCCGGCGGTGCTCTTCTCGCTGATGGTCAGCGCTCTCATCGGCTCGGTCGTGGGCGTAACGCTCATTCTCTGCAAGCGCCGCGAGTGGTCCAGCCGGCTGCCCTACGGTCCCTACATCGCGCTGGCGGCGGTCATCTGGCTCTTCGGCCGCGGACACATCGTGGCGTGGTTGTCGGGGCGGTGAAGTGGAGGCCCGCAGATGGCGCAGATAACGCGGATTAAGCCGAATCCATGCAGTTGGAGCGCGGCAACTGCATCGTCCCGGTTAAGAAGGTCTTCATCCGCGTTATCTGCGCCATCCGCGGGCAAACAACTTGGCTCAACTCACCCGCAGCCACACCGTCTTCAAGTAGGCCGGCTCGTCCCGTGTGATGGGAAAGTCCGGCGGCTGCGGGACGTAGTGCTGCTGGACGATGCGGCGGCCGGCGCGGGAGGCGGCGGCCTCGATGGTGGCGAGAAATTCCTCGGATGAGAGCGTCATGCAGTTGGTGGACGCGAACAGAATCCCGTCGGGCCGCAGCAGCGGCAGCGCGAGCGAGACGAGCTTCCCGCAGTCCTTCTCCGCGCGAAAGACGCCGCTTTCCTTCGACTGCGAAAACGTCGGCGGGTCCAAGAGGATGGCGTCGAACTGCCGGCCCTTCTTCGTCAGCCGCCGCAGCCAGTCGAAGACATCACCGTAGATGAAGTCGTGCGCCGCCGGGTCGAGGCCGTTCAGCGCGAAGTTCCGCCGGCCCCACTCCAGATACTTCTTCGAGAGGTCGAGACTGGTCGTGCGCGCGCCGGCCTTTGCCGCCGCGACGGAGAAGCCGCAGGTGTAGGCGAAGCAGTTGAGAATGGGGAATGGGGAATGGGGAATGGGGAATGGGAAGCCCGACGCCACATGACCTGTGAGCAACCGGCGGCGGTTGTCGCGCTGGTCGAGGAAGAGGCCGTAGCTGTAGCCCTCGCTGAAGCTGAGTTCAAACTGGAGCCCGTTCTCATGCACAACGAAACGCTCGGGGGCGGCGGTGCCGAGGATGAGTTGCGGGGACATCTGTTCGGCCTTTGCCTGGCGCACTTGGCGGTCGAGGCGCTTGTGATAAGCGCCGCGCAGGCCGAGTTGCCTGAGCCACACGGCGAGCTGGTCCGCCTGCGCACTGGTGGGCGCGGCTTCGGATTGCGAGAGGAGGAAATCGCCGAGTCGTTCAACCTGCCAGCCGGGCCGGCCGTCTGCCGCACCATGAACGAGGCGGAAGGCGGTGGTGGGCGGCACGCTGGTAGGGCGAGACTCTGTCGAGCCCCGTTTGCCGACGAAGGAGGCGCGAGCGAAGCGAGTTTCTTCGGAAATCAGGGCGCTGCCCGAGATGCTCGCTGCGCTCGCCTCGTTGCGCTCGAAATGCGGCTCGACGGAGTCTCGCCCTACCGACGACAAGCCGAGCGCCCGCCGCAGGGCCAGACGCGCGTCCGCCTGAAAATCTGCCGGGGCGCGGAAGGTGACCGGTTCGCCGGTGGCGGGATGGGCGAACGTGATCTCCGCAGCGTGGAGAAAAACCCGCGCGCCAGGCGTGCCGCCATAAAGCGTGTCGCCAAGGATCGGGAAGCCGTTTGCAGCGGCATGGACACGAATCTGGTGCGTGCGGCCCGTGTGCGGCTCCGCAGCGACTTCCCACGTTCCGCGTTCCGCGTTCCGCGTTCCGCACTTGAATCGCGTCTCCGCCGGCTCGCCGCCGGCACCGGCGGGCAGACTCACGTAGCGCTCGCCCTGGCGGGCGATGTTGCTGCGCACCAAGAGTTCATCCTGCGGCGGCGGTCGGTCCGTGAGGAGGAGGTAGCGCTTGCTGACCTTGCGCTGTTCGAACTGCTCGGTGAGCGACTTGTTCGCGACCGGAGTTTTCCCGAAGACGAGGACTCCACTGGTCTCCTTGTCGAGGCGGTGGATGATGGCGAGGCTGGCCCAGCGCGGTTCGCGGTGGCGCAACCAGTCGTAGATGCCTTCGCCGGCAAAGGGTGCGGGCGCGTGGGTGTTCCAGCCGGCGGGCTTGTTCACGACCAGCAGGTGCCCGTCTTCGTGGAGGATGCAGGGGGGGATCACGGGGGCGAAGGCGGAGCAGGATTAGGATCAGGATTACGAGCAGGAGGAGAAGTGGCGGGCGCGTCCAAACTCATGTTCGTGCTCCTGATCTTGATCCTGCTCCCGTCCCGCTCACCGCAGGAGGAACAGTTCCCTGCGCTCGCTCCCCTTCTCGAAGGTGACGCTCTCCAGGTCAATCTTCAGCAGCGATGCGCCCTCGATGCGGTCGCCAATCGTGAGTGTCTTGCCGTTTACGATGGCGGTGATCTTCTTTTTGCCCCGGATGATGCCCTGAAGCTTCAGCTCGGGGAATTGGACGGCGGCGACTTTGACGGAGTCGGGTCTCTTCGCCGTCGGAGGCGGCGGTATCACCACGACGGGATTGGTTTCCACTTTCGGAGGCGTGATCGCCGGAGGGGAAACCGGCGGCGGCTCAGGTTTGACGACGGGGGCGGGAGCGGGAACGTCCGGCTGCTTGGGCGGCGGATTGACAGCGACGCTGACGGTGGGCGGGGCGGGCTTGGGTGGAGGCGGCTCCGGTGTGACTGGCTTTGGCTGCGGAGCGACGGGCGCAACCGCCACGTTGGTCTTCACCGGCGGATTGATGGCTGCGGGAGGGGTGACTGGCGGGGCTTTGGTGCCGACCCTGCCCTGTTTGGTGTCAGGCGGAGGCTTTGATTTAGCGACAGAGTCGGTGGCCGGGTCAGGATCGGGCGGCGTTTCCGCGTAGGGTTGCCAGCTCTGGCGTTCCTTCCACCATTTCGCAAAAAAGAAACCCGACGCGCTCAACAAGATGACAACGAGCAGACCGATGCCGGCGGCGGGCAGCCAGGCGGGCCGCTCACGGGTGGCCACGGGAGTCATCGGCACCGGCAGGTCTTCGATGCCCTTGGGCCCGCGGGCGCGCGGATGCGCCGGGGCCTGCGCCTGGCCTTGAGCTTCGGCGGCGCGCTTGAGGGCGTCGTTGATGAGGCTCATACGCGGATGCGGCCCTCCAGTTCGCGGATGGCGGTGCCGACCATGTTGAAGCTCACGCGGTCGCGCTTCTGCACGAAGGCGGCGAGCAGGCACTTGTCCGCCAGCGCGTTGACGAGGCGCGGGATGCCGGTGCTGTAGCGGTGAATGCGCCAGACGGCGGGGGCGCTGAAGTATGGGGAGCCGTTCGCACCGCAGGCGGCAAGCCGGTGCTGAATGTATTGGCTCACCTCGCGTGGCGTGAGCGGGGCGAGATGGTAGCGCACGGTGATGCGCTGCCGGAGCTGGCGCAGCTCGTGTTTGTTCAACCGGTCGCGCAGCTCCGGCTGGCCCAGGAGAATGATCTGAAGGAGCTTGCGGTCGTCCGTTTCAAGGTTGGACAGCAGGCGCACCTGTTCGAGCAGTTCAGGGGTGAGATCCTGAGCCTCGTCGATGATGAGGACGGCATCGTGCCCCTTCATCACCTGGTCGAGCAGGAACTGGTTGAGCGACGCGACGGTCTCCAGCCGGTCCATGCCCTTGACCTGCAGGCCAAACTCCATCGCGATGGCCTTCATCAACTGGTCGGAGTTGAGGACCGGGTTGAGGATGAGCGCGGTGGCGTAGTTGGGGCCGAGATGCTCGAGCAGCGCGCGGCAGATGGTGGTCTTGCCTGCGCCCACCTCGCCGGTGAGCTGCACGAAGCCCTTGCGCTCACGGATGCCGTATAGGAGATGGTTCAGCGCCTCGCGATGCTTCGCGCTGTAGAACATGAGCCGCGGGTTCGGGTTGATGTTGAACGGCGGCTCGCGCAGTCCGTAGTAGTTGAGATACACGCGTTAGCCGGAGTGTTAGGCCAAAGGCGCCCGGCAGGAAAGCCTAGAAATGCGCGCGAGAACTCCGGCGGCGGACGCCTTGGAATTGAAGTTTCCAAACTCCCGCCCCACCGCTACCTTCGCCCGGTCCGGCATGATCCTGGTCATCGACAACTACGACTCGTTCACCTTCAACCTCGTGCAGTATCTGGGCGAGTTGAAGGCGGACCTCCGTGTCGTCCGCAACGACGAAGTCACGCTCGACCAGATCCGCGACCTGAAGCCCGAGCGCATCCTTGTCTCGCCCGGCCCGTGCTCGCCGCGCGAGGCCGGCCTCTCGAACGACATCATTCGCGCTTTCGGACCTCATGTTCCGCTCTTTGGCGTCTGCCTCGGCCACCAGTGCATCGGCCACACGTTCGGTGCTGAAGTGGTCGTGAACCACCGCATGATGCACGGCAAAACCTCGCCCATCCGCCACAATGGCGAAGACCTCTTCGCCGGGATGCCCAATCCCTTCAACGCCACCCGCTACCACTCGCTGGTCATCAAGCGCGACACCCTTCCGGCGTGCCTCGAAATCACCGCCGAGACCGACGAAGGCGAGATCATGGGCGTGCGGCACCGGGAGCTGCCCATCTGGGGCGTGCAGTTCCACCCGGAAAGCATCCTCACGGAAAACGGCCGCCAGATCATGGCCAACTTCCTGAAACTCCAGAAGCGGAAGTAGTGCGGGCAGCCTTGGGCGCGCCTCGGTTTCAGCTTGAACTCAGACTCCTTCCGCAAAAACGCGGGGACTCGAAAGAACTTGGTCCTGCCCTCGATGCTGAAACACACGAAGTCTGATTCAAATCGCTTCAGCCATTTCATGGGCTGAACATCCGTCAGGCCTTCTCTTCAATCAACTCCCGGCGTCCGCCGCCAAGGAGTTGCTCAATGAAGTTCGTGGAGTAAACGCCGCGACGGAAGTTCGGATCCTGCAGGATCGCCTGCTGGAAGGGGATGGTGGTCTTGATGCCGGTGATCATGTATTCGCTCAGGGCGCGGGACATGCGTTCCATGGCGTCGCGGCGGTCCTTGCCCCAGACGATGAGCTTGGAAATCATCGAGTCGTAGTAGGGCGGGATGGTGTAGCCGGCGTAAGCGTGGCTGTCGATGCGCACCCCGGGACCGCCGGGGGCGTAATACATGTCGATGCGGCCGGGCGAAGGGCGGAAGTCGTCGAACGGATCCTCCGCGTTGATGCGGCACTCGATGGCGTGACCGCGCACCGGGACGTCGCTCTGGCTGATGCGGAGCTGCTCCCCGGCGGCGATGAGGATCATTTGCTTCACGAGATCCACGCCCGTGATTTCCTCGGTGACGGGATGTTCGACCTGGATGCGCTTGTTCATCTCCAGGAAGTAATAGTTCGCGTGGTCATCCACGATGAACTCAACGGTGCCGGCGCTGGTGTAGTTGGCGGCCTCGGCGATCTTGAGCGCGGCCTTGCCCATTTTCTTGCGCAGGTCGCGAAAATCCTTCCGGTCAAACAGGGGCGAAGGAGATTCCTCGATGAGCTTCTGGTTGCGCCGCTGGATGGAGCAGTCGCGCTCGCCGAGATGAATGAGGTTGCCCCGGTTATCCCCGAGGATCTGAAACTCGATGTGGTGCGGATTCTCGATGAATTTCTCGATATAAACCCCGGCATTGCCAAAAGCCTTCTCGGCCTCTGAACGGCAGGTGTGAAAGCCCTTGATCATCGAGATGTCGTTGTGAGCGACGCGCATGCCACGTCCACCGCCGCCGGCGATGGCTTTGATCATGACCGGATAGCCGATCTTCTTGGCGATGCTGAGTGCCTCCTGCTCATTCTCGATGGTGCCCTCGGAGCCGGGCGGCGTCGCGACGCCAGCCTTCTTGGCCAAGGCCCGGGAGACCTGCTTGTCCTCGAGCGCGTTCATCGCCCGGGAACTGGGCCCAATGAAGCGGATGTTGCAGCTTTCGCAAACGTCGGCGAAGTGGGCGTTCTCAGACAGGAAGCCGTAGCCGGGATGGATGGCATCCACGTCGGCGATTTCCGCCGCGCTGATGAGGCGGTCAATGCGCAAATAACTCTCCTTGCTCGGCCCTTTACCAATACAGATCGCCTCATCGGCCATCTGAACGTGCATGGAGTTGGCATCGGCGTCCGAATAAACCGCGACGGTGCGGATGTTGAGTTCCTTGCAGGCACGGATGATGCGGACGGCGATTTCGCCGCGATTGGCGATGAGGACTTTCTCGAACATCGGGAGAGTGAAGTATCCGGTGGCAGACCGGAGTTAGAGCGGACGAATCTTGAAGAGGGGCTGACCAAATTCGACCGGCTTGGAGTTTTCAGTGAGAACTTGGGTGATGACGCCGCGCGTCTCGGCCTTGATCTCGTTCATCACCTTCATAGCCTCAATGATGCAGACCACGGTGTCAGGCCCAACCTCAGACCCAACATCCACATAAGGAGCTGATTCGGGAGAAGGTGAACGATAGAGCGTCCCAATCATCGGTGATTTGATGTCGGTTTCGCTCGAAACGGGCACCGATGGAGTCATAGCCGCAGCCGACAAAGCTGGGACCGAAGCCGACGGGGCGAGCTGCTGAACCACAGGAGCGTCATCGTATGCAACGGGCCCGATGCCTCCGCGCTTAAGACGAATCTTAAATTCCTGTCGCTCGAGTTCGAACTCCGAGATGGAGTTCTTCTTCATCAGGTCAATGATGGCTTTGATGTCTTTCAGGTCCACAGTGTCCTCCCGGTTGAGGGATTTAAGTCGGTATGAGAGCAGTTGCTCATTTGCAGAAAAGGCGATTCACGCAGGCCAAACCGCACTTTCAATGTTCAGTGGAGGCGGAGCGTAGAGAGTAGGAAGCGCAGCGTCAAGCGGACATTCGGTGACAATCGAAAGCTGCTACATCTCTCGATCAAACGCCAAAAGCCTCACTCTGAAGTCCACTTCACGACCGCTTTAACTGTAAAGCCGCTTCAAACGCCAAGAAGTATGAGTTTTCGCCAAAACCTGCGATCTGCCCCTTGCAAACCGCAGCGATGAGCGAGCGATGCCGAAACTCCTCACGGGCATGGATGTTTGAGAGGTGAATCTCAATGGTCGGCACCTCTGCGGCAGTAATCGCATCCCGAAGGGCGACACTCGTGTGAGTGTAGGCGGCGGCGTTAATTACGATAACGTCGAACTTTCCACGAGCCTGTTGAATCCATTGAACCAGTTCGCCCTCATGATTCGATTGGCGAAAGTCCATGGTAACCCCAGCCTTCGACGCCATCTCACGCAAACGAACCTCAATGTCCGCGAGAGTCGTCCTGCCGTAGATGTCAGGCTGTCGCTGGCCAAGCAGATTTAAATTTGGACCGTTCAAGAACAGCATGTTCATGGTGGTAGAAGGGTAGGAACCAACCATCGCAGTGTCGAACCTTAAGTGGTCTCACAACGGAGCGCTCGGAGGAAGGAAGCCGCTCTGTGGCGCTACGCACCGTCACGCACATGCACCCAGGTGTGGACATGGGGCTCGCCACGGAAATACCAGACCATCGCCGGGCCTTCGAGCTGCCACACATCCCAGACACCGTCTTCGCCGATGTCTCCCTGCTTGAAGAAGGCCATGTGCAGATTGTCGAAGCCGTTCTTTTCGACCAGCTTCATCACTTCGTCGGTGTCGGTTTTGCGGAAGGGCGCGAGTAGATCAGCCAGAACCTTGCGGACCATGTCCTTCTGGTCACGAGCCAGCTCGGTGAGGGGAATGCCGGGCAGACCGGTCTTCCTTCCGGTGAGTTTCACAGTGTCGGTGCCATGCTCGCCACGGTGTTGATCAAGAAGGGCGAGCTGGCGCTGTTTACCGTCCAGCATCTGATAGACCTCGTTGGCGCGCTTCGCCTGATACCAATACACATTCCCCGCATGATCGGCTTTCTCATAAAAGCTCCTTGCCGCATGTCCATAGAAGATGGGGCCGCCAAAGGCCGCACCCTCCACGGAATCTCCATCGCAACGGCGCGTGCAGTGCCGGCCCGTGAGCACAAACTCGAACTTGCCCGTGCCCGGCTCGCCGAAGAGCGCGATGGAGCTGCTCCCGAAGCCGGCCTTGCCGCTGTCGTGCTCAACCTGTGCGTAAACCTTTTCCGCCCATTCCTCGCTGTGAAGGCCCATGAAGATTTGCTTCACCAAATCGCGCTGGTCAGCCTTGAGGTTGCCATCAAGCGAGGTCTTGGTGATGTGCCAGTTGTTGTCCACCTTGCTGCGCAGCGGGTGGTCGAACGGGAAGCACATCTCCCCGCGCTGCTTCCCGTCGAGGCTCTTGTAAAGCTGTGCGACAAGCGTCTCGGGCCGGTCCTTCGCCAGCGGTGCAGCCAGAACTGGCGCTTCGAACGCGGCGGCGGCGGCCAGGGTGGTCTGGATGAAAGAACGGCGGCTCAATGAGCAGCCGCAATGAGAGCGGGGGTTTTGCGTGGACATGAAGCAATTGGTAACACAGGCCGGAAAGCGCGCAAGCCCGGCATTTGACACGGCGAGTTCAAGTGCCCCGCTTCCGTGTCGGTTTGCGCATCAATCAGCGATCTTTCACTTGCGCTGCCCGCGCGGCGACGGGAACCTCCGCGCATCCGCATGAACACTCGTCGCCCATTGTTCGCCGCGTTGCTGGCCGCCAGCTCTGTTTACGCCGCTGAAATCACCGAGGACTGGCCGCAGTTCCTCGGTCCACGCGGCAACAACACTTCCCGGGAGACGGGTCTGCTCGACACTTTTCCAAAGGACGGCCCGACCGTTGTCTGGCAGCGCGACATCGGCGCAGGCTACAGCGCGCCTTCCGTGCGTGGCGACTTGCTCGTGCTCCACCACCGCGTGAAGGAGGAGGAAATCGTCGAAGCGATGCATCCGGCAACGGGCAGGTCCATCTGGCGGCGCGCCTACCCGAGCCGCTATCAAGATCCCTACGGCTACAACAACGGCCCGCGCTGCACGCCGCTGCTCACCCACGACCGCTGCTACACGTTTGGCGCGGAGGGCAGGCTGCTCTGCCTTGACCTCATGACCGGCAAAATCATCTGGGAACGCGACACGGCGAAGGAATTCAACGTTCCGGAACCCTTCTTCGGTGTCGGTTCGACGCCGATCATAGAGGACGGAAAACTCATTGTGATGGTCGGCGGCCAGCCCAACGCGGGCATGGTCGCCTTCGACGCGGCGTCCGGGAAGACTCTCTGGCAAAACGTCGGCAAAACCAACTGGGCCGGCGTCGTCACGCTGGGCTGGCGGGCGGAAGCCCCCTACGAGTGGACCGGGCACGAGAAGCTCGCCAGCTACTCGTCGCCCGTGGCGGCGACGATTCACGGACAACGCCACCTCTTCTGCCTCATGCGCCAGGGCCTCTGCTCCGTGAACCCCGCCAACGGCGCGGTCAACTTCAGCCGCTGGTTCCAGTCGCAGGCCAATGACTCCGTGAACGCGATGAACCCCCTCGTGCAGGACGATCTCGTGCTGATTTCCGCCGCCTACTACCGCAGCGGCGCGGTGCTGTTGCGTGTGAAGCCCGACGGCAAATCCTTCGACGAGGTCTGGCGCGACCCCGCGCGCCATCCGTTCGACTCCGCCGACCGGGACCCCGTCACCGGCCGGTGGAAAGTGCCCGCGCTTGAACTCCACTGGAACACGCCCATCCTGCTCGACGGTCATCTCTACGCATTCAGCGGGCGCGACGAACCGGACGCGACGTTCCGCTGCGTGGAGCTCAAAACCGGCAGGATGACCTGGAGCCGTGACGAACGCTGGCAGAAACACCCGCCCCACGGCACCAAGTTCCCGGTTTACGGCCGCGGTTCCGCGATACTCGCGGACGGAAAACTCTTCGTGCTCGGCGAGGCGGGCATGCTCGGCATCTTCAGGCCGAACCCCAAACAACCGGAGGAACTCGCGCGGTGGCAGGCTCCCATGCTGGGCTATCCGACATGGACCGCGCCGGTTCTCGCGCACAAACGGCTTTACCTTCGCAGCGAGGACAGGCTGGTTTGTCTGAACTTGAGCCGGTAGGGTTCGCCAGCCGGCCGGGCCGGCGGCAAATTTCCAGGTTGCGGGAACCGCACGGTCTCACAGAATAGAAACACACGCGCATGCAAGACACCTACATGGCGGTCATCCTGTTTCCGTCGGTCTATCTCCTCATGCTGTGGCTGGGCAAGCAGCTGCGGCAGCGCTGGAATGTCCGGCTGGGAATGCCCTACCACTTCATCTGCATCTCCAACGCGGTGCTGGTTGGCTCCTTCTACCTGGAATTCAACCGCGAGGCTCACCGCATCATCGTGGCGACGGCGTGCATGCTGGACGCGCTGCTCTTGCTGACGCTGTTCAACCGCTTCTACTGGGAGGGTTACTTCGCCAAGAAACGCAACATGGTCGTGCCCCGGTTCTTCACCCATGCCACCCGGCTGGTGGGCATCACCGCGGCAACCCTGCTCGTCCTGCAATTCATCTTCGACGTGCGTGTGCCGGGACTTATCGCCGCCGGCGGCGGCCTCGGCCTCGCGGCCGGCCTCGCGCTGCGCCCGCTCATCACCAACCTCACCGCCGGGCTGACCATCCAGCTCAACAAGCCGCTCAAGCAGGGCGACTGGCTCTACATCGACAACCGCCTCGCGGAAGTGATGGAGCTCAACTGGCGCTCCACCCTGCTCCGCACGGTGGATCACACCTACATCGAGATCCCCAACGTGGACATCATCAACGTCCACCTTCAGAACTACAGCTATCCCACGCCGCACCACGCCATGCGCGTCACCGTGCCGGCCGATTACGAGGCCCCGCCCAACAAGGTCCGCCGCATCCTCCTGCGCGCCGCGGCCGACGTGGAGGGGGTTCTGAAAGACCCGGCCCCGCAGGTCTTCCTGAAGGAATTCGCGGAAAGCACCGTGGTTTACGAGGTCAAGTTCTGGATCGAGCGCGATGCCCTGCAGGACAACATCGCCGACGCCGTCCGCACGGACGCATGGTATGAACTGCGCCGTGCCGGCATTCCCATTCCGCTGCCGCAGCGCGTGGTGCAATACCTCCGGCCCAAGGACGACTCCGAGGCGCAGGCCCGCCACATCACCGACATTCTCGGGCGCAACATGATCTTCAGGGTTTTGAGCGAGCCGCAGCGCCAGAAACTCGTGACCGGCGCGCTGAAACAGCTTTTCGGAAAGGGCGAGCGCATCTTCCGGCAGGGCGAGGAAGCCAGCGCGTTGTATGTGATCGTGGACGGCGAGGCGGACGTATTCGTCGATGCGGATGGCAAGCCGATGCGCGTCAGCGTGGTCCGCACCGGCGACTGCCTCGGCGAAATCTCCCTGCTGACCGGCGAGAAACTCAGCGCCACCGTGGTGGCCACCCAGGATTCAGAGGTTGTCCTCATTCAACGCGACCGCATGGCCGAGGTGTTGCGCGAATCGCCCGAACTGGTGGAGGGGCTCAGCGAAATCCTCGCCCTGCGCCGGCTCGAGACCGAGGTGATCCTGGCGGAATCGGAAACCCAACGCGGCCTCGCCGTGGCCCCCAAGAGCCACGAGGAATACGCCAACGACTTCCTCAACAAGATCAAGGAGTTCTTCTCCGTCTGAGCCTTGCGACCGGCCGCGCTTACTTCGCCGGCTCCGCGTCCTCCGGCATCGGCTGGCCCTTGGTCTCACGCAGGAAGAACACCACGACCAGGCCCAGCAGGAACACCAGGCTCATCCAGCCGCAGGCATTGCGGAAGGCGGCCAGCTTCGCCTCGGGCGTGGGGTTGACCCCGGCGAACCACACCGTCATCTGGCCCTGCAGGAAAGGCCCGGCGGCTGCGATGAAACGCCCCACGTTGTAGCAGAAGCTCGTGCCGGTGCTGCGCAGACGCGTGGGGAACAGCTCGGGCAGGTAGATGGCGAAGCCCGCGAAGAGCCCGAGCTGGCAGAAACCCATCACGAAACTCATCCAGATGTCGCCCTTGCCGTTGAAGAGCTGGAAGTAGCCGACCGTGGACAGGAACGCCGCGATGAACGCGACGGCGAAGGCCGGCTTGCGGCCCCAGCGCTGCGCCGCCTTGGTGAAGGCGATCATGCCGCAGAACGCCCCGAGGTTTTGCACGATCATGTTCACGCCCGACCACACGGTCTTGGCCTGGGAAATCTTGTCAGGGGCGATGCCATCCTTCCGCAGCGAGCGCTCCAGCACGTCGCCGACCAGTTCAGGGCTGAAAAAACCGATGCCCCACAGCCCCACCACGCCTGAAATGCAAAGACACATGCCCAGCAACGCGGGGCGACGCCACCGCGCCTCGCCGAAGAGCGACGCGTAAGAGCCGAACTTGGCCCCCGTCAGCCTGCCTTCGGCCCGGGCCTTCACCCATTTCTCCGGCTCCTTCAGGCGGACCAGAATGAACACACAGAGGAAGGCCGGGAGCGCTCCGATCAGGAACATGTATTTCCACGACATCCCCGCCGGAATCGTCGTGCCTTCGAGGTTGCCCAGCACAATGGCCACGCAGCCGGCGGTGATGTTGCCCACCGCCGAGAGCGCCTGCAGCAGGCCCAGCGCCCCGGTGCGCGCGTGTTCCGGCAGGCTGTCCGCCACCAGCGCCACCGAGAGGCCAAAGACCCCGCCCACCCCGAGCCCGGTCACGAAACGGTAAATCGCGAAGTCAATCCAGCCCGTGGAAAAGGCCGACAAGCCGGTGCAGACCGAGTAAAGGAGCACCGTGAAGGAGAGTGTTTTCGCCCGGCCGAAACGGTCGCCGACGGCACCGAAAATGAGCCCGCCCGTGGCCCATCCGGCGACGAAAATCGTGGTCGCATAGCCGCCATACAGCTTCACGTCCATCCCCGGGGCGAGGAGCTTTTTCATCGCGCCGGTCCGGGCAAGCAGGAAGAGCTGCTGGTCCAGGCAGTCAAACAGCCACGCGAGACACGCGACCGTGAAGACGAACCAGTGATACGGGGTGAGGTCTTTCCACCAGATGCCCGTGACGGGTCTGGAGGCGGTGTCGGTGGAACTCATAGGCGGCGCGGTGTTCGAATCGGAAAACGGACCGCTACCTACACGTAACGGTTGTCCGCGCCAAGGCTTATTTCCCCGTCAGACAGGCTCTCAGGAGAAAAACACCTTCTCCGCCGTCTTGCGCAGCATCCACTCCTTGTCGTCAACGGTGAGGAAATCCAGCCGGTCGCGGATGAGGGCGATGGAGTCGGCGTAACTGTGGCCTTCGCCCACCTGGTAGGGGCAGTCGCTCGCCCACATGAGGCGGGCGGCACCGTAGGTTTCGCGCAACCGGCGGATCATCGGAGCAAGATCGGTGTAAGGCGCCTTCTTCGCGCCCAGCGCGTAGAAGGCGGAGGTCTTCACGTGCGTGTGCCCGGAGTCCGCGAGGCGGCAAAGCTGGTCGAGGTCGGCGGGCGGCACCGAGCCCTTCACGCCGATGCGGGCGAAGTGGTCGATGACGACGCGCGTGCGGGGATAGGCCCGGCACATGCGCTGCACGGCGGGCAGGGCGTCGGGATTGGCCAGCAGACACATCGAGAGACCGGCGTCGGCGGCATACGACCACATCTGCTTCATGCCGGCGGACTGGCTCCATGCCTCGGCCTTCGCCTTGTCGGTGTAGATGCGGAAGCCGCGCACGCCCCGGGCCGCAAGCGACTTCATCGTTGCGACCACGTCGGGCTTCTTTTCCTCCACGATGGCCACGCCGCTGAAGGTGCCGGGGTGCTGCGCCATGGCATCGAGCATGTAGCGGTTGTCGAACTCGTAGAAACTCATCTGGATGAGGACGATTCGGCTGACTCCCTGCGGGCGGCAGTGCGCGAAGAGTTCCGCCGGGGTGAAGCTGGGAGGCACCATGTCCTTCTCGCGGCTGAAGCCGGACGCGAGCGGGTAGCGCCGGGTGTCCGGCGTCCAGACGTGGACGTGGGCATCAATGGTGCCCCGGGTCGCGCCGGGGAGCGAGGAGCACCCGGCGGTGGCCAAGGCGGCCAGCGCGGAGGAATGAAGGAAGGCGCGGCGGGTGGTCATGGGGGATGGGTTCATGGTGCGGTTGAGTTGCCGTGGTTTACTGGTAGCTGAGAACGAACTGACGGTAAAAGGCGGCGGCCTGATTCACCTGGGCAAGTTCCACATACTCGTCCACCGAGTGGGCCTGGTCGATGCTTCCGGGGCCGAAGACGATGGTCGGAATGCCGGCCCGGGAAAGTTTGCTGGCATCGCTGCCGAAGGGCACGCCGCACGGCTGGTCATTCAACCCGAGGCCGCGCAACACCTGACACGCGTGCTGCACCACCGGGGCATCCGCAGGCGTGTTGAGCGCCTCGTCCACCAGCAGCAACGGAGTCTCGATGACGGCGTCAAACCCCGGGTGTGCGGCCTTCAGGCGGTCGAGCAGGGATTGGTAATTCGCCAGCGCGTCGGCAGCGCTCTCGCCGGGCAGCAGGCGTCGGTCAATGTCAATGGCGCAGCGGTCGGGCACCTGGTTCACCTGCACCCCGCCGTGGATCACGCCCACGCTCACCGTCGGGGAGCCCAGCAGGGGATGCGAGCGGGCGGCGAGCCGGGCGTTCTCCTCATCGAACGCCAGCACCAGCCGGGACATCTGCGTGATGGCGTTGTTGCCCAGGTGCGGCTTCGCGCTGTGCGCGGCCCGGCCCCGCGTGATGATGCGCGCGCGCAACACGCCCTTGCTGGCGATGACGGCGCGCAGTTCGGTCGGCTCGGCCACGATGGCGGCCTCGGCCTCAATTCCTTCGCAGAGTTTCACCACGCCCCGGTAGCTGAACTCCTCGTCCACCACGGCGGCCAACCACACCTCGCAGGCCGGCACCAGGCCGTCGGCCTTGATGGAGGCGACCGCGTGCATCATCGCGGCAAGCCCGGCCTTGTCGTCCACGGATCCGCGCCCATGCAGCCGGCCGTCGCGGATGGCTGGCTCGAAGGGCGGGATGGTCATGCCCTTGATCGAGACGGTGTCGGTGTGCGCCTCGAACACGATCCGGCGCTGCGTCCGGCCCGGCAGCCGGGCGATGAGGTTGTGGCGGCCGGGGAAAACCTCCTGCGCAAACGTCTCGATGCCCCGGCTGGAAAAATATTCGCGCAGCAGGGGAAGCACATTCGCCTCGCTGCCGTCATCGCCGTAGGCGGGGTTGACGGAGTTGATGCGGACCAGGTCCGCCAGGGTGTTGGTGAGGGCAGTCATGGGAGTTGCCTGGGTTTCGCGGCCTTCACGAAACGGAAAAGGGCGGCCAGGTCAGGGCTCCTCGATCACCGGGTTGGTCAGCGTGCCGATGCGTTCGATCTCGATGCTCACCGTGTCGCCCGGGCGCAGCCAGCGCGGCGGGCGCTGGGCCATGCCGACGCCGTGCGGGGTGCCGGTGAGGATGACCGTGCCGGGAAGCAGGGTGGTGCTGCCGCTGAGGAACTCGATCAGTGCGGGCACGTCGAAGATCATGTCGTCGGTGTTCCAATCCTGCATGGTCTGGCCGTTGAGCACCGTGCTGATGCGCAGGGCGTTGGGATTTGGAATTTCGTCGGCGGTGACGAGACAGGGGCCGAGCGGGCTGAAGGTGTCGAAGCTTTTTCCACGGCTCCACTGGCCGCCGCCGCGCTTGATCTGCCAGTCGCGCGCGCTGACGTCGTTGCAGCAGGTGTAGCCGAGCACGTGTTCAAGCGCCCGGGCGCGGGAGACGTTTTTGCACCGGCTGCCGATGACCACGGCCAGCTCGCATTCGTAGTCCACCTCGTCGCTGCGCAGGTGGGTGGGGATCTCAATGGGATCGCCCGGATGATGCAGGGTGTTGATGCCCTTGAAGAAGATCACCGGGTATTCGGGAAACTTGGAACCGGTCTCCTCGGCGTGCCGGCGGTAGTTCAACCCTATGCAGATGATGCTGCTGGGGGCGACGGGGGCCAGGAGCTTGACCATCCCGGCGCGCTCCGTCGTGACCCGCGGGGAGTCGTAGATGCTGCCGGCCAGCTTGAGGGCGTCACCGTCGGGCTGAAGCGCGGCGTGGCCGATGTTTCCAGTGGAGTCTTGGTAGCGGATTATTTTCATGGGTGTGTCAGTGGAGAGATGAAAGGAGGCCCGGCAGTCCGGGAGCTGCGGTCATTTGAAATCATGCATCATCAGCGGTCACCGGTCGTTCAGAGTTTTCCCATTGCCGAGGCCAGCACGCTGAGAAAGCGCTGGATGTCCAGCATCGTGTTGTAGCCATGCACGGCGATCCGGAGGCGGCCGGCGTTGTGCATGACATGCACGTTCTCCCGATCGAGCGCCGCATGAATCTCCACGCTGCGCGGATGCCGGAAGGCCAGTATCCCCGTGGGGTTGTGCGGCTGCCAGGCCCCCAGCAAACTGATTCCCAGCTCGCGCAAGCCCATCTCGGCGGCGGCCACGAGCGGGTCGGCGTGGGCGGCGATGCTGGACACACCGACGCCTTCCAGATAGCGCAGCGAGGCGTTGAGGGCGTAGAGCGCGACGAAGTTGGGCATCCCCACGGAGAAGCTGGCCGCGCCGGTTTTCGTCACCGCGCGCTCGAAGCGGTCGGCATCAAAGGCGTTTTGCAGATGCAGCCAGCCGCCGGCGTGCGTGGTGAGCCGCGCCGCGCCGGCCGCCGGAATGCCGATGATGCACCCGCCGTGAATGCCCAGCGTCCACTTGTGCGTGCTGGAGATGAGGATGTCAGCACCGGGGCAGTCCAGCACCACGCGGCCCAGCGCCTGCGTGACGTCCACGGAGAGGATCGCGTTGGGGGCGAGCTTTCGCACCGCGGCGTAAAACGGCTTCCAGTCGATGCGATGGCCGTTGAAGAAGCTCACGAGCGACACCTGGACCAGCCTGGTGCGCGCGCTGAGCAGGGGTGCGAGGTGCTCCGGGTTGAGCGCGCCGTCCGCAGCCTTCCAAAGGCGCAGCCTGGGAGCGTTCGTTGCCCGCAGCCACGGCGTGACTCCGGCCGGGAAATCAAGATCGGTGACCACAACCTCGTCATCCGCGCCCAGCTGGAGTGCCGAGGCGAGGAGGTTGTAGGCCTCCGAGCTGCACGAGCAGAACGACACCTCGGAAGCCTGCAGGCCGATCATCCGCGCGCTGACCTCGCGACAGGCCTCGACGGCGGCGAAGTGTCCGTCGCGTCCCTTCATGCCGCGCAGCTTGTCCTGCCAGTAGGCTTCGATGGCCTCGCCCGTGCAACGGGGCGGAATGCTCTCGGCGGCGGTGTTGAGATAGGTCATCCCCGACAAGGCGGGGAAATCGCGCAGGCGGGTGGGTTCGGTCAGCATGGGAAGGCGTTTGAATGCGGGCTCATTTCACAATCACTTGACGCACGCCGATCCGGGCGGATCGCGCCACAGGAATTTCATGGCGATGACGCCCAGCCACGGGGCCAGCCCGGCGATGACGAGGCCGAGATCGTAGCTCTTCGAGTGATCGGCCAGCATCCCGAAGAAGCTGTGGAGCGGGGATGTCACCGCCCACACCCACATGCTCAACAGCCCGGTGAGACGGCCCACGTGCGTGGAGGAAAGTTCCTGCACGAAACTGTAGTAGCAGGGGAACAGGGCCAGCGCGCCCGCGCCGATGAGCAGGAGGGTGCCGAGCAGGGGCCAGCCCTTCCCCAGCCACGGAATGAAGATGCTGAACGACGTGAGCACACACGCCCCCGCATACACCGCGCGCCGCGCGGCGTGCGGATGCATCGCCCACCGCCGGATCAACCAGAGCGAAACCCCGCCGGCGATGATGCACCCGAGGTCGGTGGCCATGAAGTAGAGCGAGTTGAAGTTCAACGCCACCTTCTCCTCAAACCCGCGCCCGGTCTGGAGGAACTTCATCAGCCACACACGGTAGATGTGCCACACCGTCTGCGCGCCCATGATGAGCAGCGCCACCGCCCAGAACCGCCCGCTGCGCAGGATGTCCCACAGCAGGACCGGCGATTCGGTGCGCGAAGACGCGGCCTTGCCGTCCAGATCACGGGGGCGCAGGCAGGCGAACCAGAGCAGCACCCACATCAGCCCGACGCCGCCCACGGCGATGAAGGTGGTCCGCCACGATCCCGGCTGGTCCGTCAGGAGCAGCTTCATGATCTGCGGCGTGATGATCGCGCCGATGGATGCGCCGCTCTGCAACACGCTGTTGCCCATGGTGCGGTCCTTCTCATCCAGCAGGGCGAACGTGGTTTTCAACGCGCAAGGCCAGTGGCCCGCCTCGAAAAAGCCCAGCAACGTGCGGCAGACGAGCAGTTCCGCAAAACCCTGGCTCCAGCCGGTGGCCATCCCCACCAGCGACCACGCGGCCAGCACCAGCGGATACAGGTAGTAGATCCGAAACCTGTCGGCGAGAAAGCCGAAGACCAGCGAGCCGACGGCAAACGCCCAGCCAAAGGCCAGCTCGAGGTTGCCATACTGCGCGTCATTCAACCCCAGCTCATGCGTGACCCGCACGGACGCGCTGGCGAGCGTGACGCGGTCCATGTAGTTGATGGTCGTGGCCAGCAGCAGCAGGCCGGTGATCCACCATTTCCAGGAGGGCGGGCGGGCGCCGCCCGGTGCGCCGTTCATGAGCACACCCCCGTCCCTGGCGGGCGGCCCGCCGGGGGCTTCGGGTTGGAGTTCGGACAGGCCATGCGGGTTTGCGTGATGGCCTCAGTAGGTGGCGCGTCCACCGGAGAGATCGAAGACGGCGCCCGTGGTGAAGGAACAATCCTCCGAGCACAACCAGGCCACCAGCGCGCCGGCCTCGCCGGTCTTGCCGAAACGGCCCATCGGAATCTTGGACAGCATGTAGTCGATGTGCGACTGCTTCAGCTGCTTGAGAATGTCCGTCTCGATGACGGCGGGGGTGACGCAGTTCACGATCACATTGCTGGTGGCCAGCTCCTTGCCGAGCGACTTGGTCAGCGCGATGACGCCGGCCTTCGATGCGCTGTAATGCGCGGCGTTCGGATTGCCTTCCTTGCCGGCGATGGAGGCGATGTTGACGATGCGTCCATAGCCGTTGGCCAGCATGTGCGGAATGACGGCGCGGCAGCACAGAAAGGGACCGGTGAGGTTGATGGCGATCACCCGGCTCCAGTCGGCGGGATTCGTCTCCCAGGTCTTGGCGTTGGCACCGGCGATGCCCGCGTTGTTGACCAGGATGTCGAGCTTGCCCAGCGCCTTGGCGGACGCGGCGGCGGCGGCTTCCGTGGATTCAGCGTTGGTCACATCCACCGTGGCGGTGTGGACCACGCCGCCCAGCGGCTTGAGTTCCTGCGCGGCCTGGACAAGCGCGGCGGCATCCACGTCCCAGAGGGAAACGCCGGCGCCTGACTGAAGCAGCCGCGTTGCGATGGCGAGGCCGATGCCGCGTGCGCCGCCGGTGACGATGGCGCAACGTTGAGTGAGGTCGATTTGATTCATGATGTTGGTTTGTGACTCTGTCCTAAACTTTCCAATTCAGTGTTACGGTTGCCGGCAATGCCGGCAACCGGCCCGGGCGGGCGATGTCGTGCGCACGGTTTTCACTTGAGCGTGGAGAGATGCTCCACGAGATCGGCGGCCTCCTGGGCGGTGAAGCTTTGCAGCAGCCCCTCGGGCATCAGTGACATGGACTGCGCCTGTTCGGCTTTCATGTCGCTCCGTTTCAAGGGCACCGTCTGGCCGGTCGCAATCTTCAGCATCACCACATCGCCCTCACGCTTCACCACGAAGCCCGTCTGGATGTCGCCGTCATTCAACGTCACGTTCACGGCCTGAAAGCCCGGCACGATCAGCTTCGAGGGCAGGATGATGCTCTCGATGATTTGCGCCCGGTTGAGCCGCGCGCCGACGCCGGAGAGGTTGGGGCCGAAGTCGCGCCCGCTGCCATTCAGGAAATGGCAGGCAAGACATGCCGCCGCCTTGCCTGTCGCACTGAAAAGCTCCGCGCCACGCTTCGCATCACCCTTCCGGGCGGTGATTTTTTCCGCCGTGACGTTCACCCCGAGCGTCTCAACGCGCTGCTCATCGGGAAGGAAGCGTTCGAAGAGGCCGCGAATGTGGGCGTTGGGCGAAGTGGCTGCGAGTTTCACCGCGTCCTGAAATTCGGCGGGCGCGTGAGCACGGTGCGTGACCACCATGGACAGGGCCGCGTCCGGCTCAATGGCGGCCTTCGCCGGCGTTGCCGCCGGCAGCGCCGTGGCGGGCTTCAGGCTCCGCGCCCAGTCGGCCAGCAGCTTGAGCCCCGCCTCGTCCACTTCCCGCGCGCCGATGGCGGGCATGTGGTCGGCTCCGGTCGTCGCCACGCGGTGCAGTAGCGCGCTCCGCCACGGGTTTCCGGACATGATGATCCTGGTGTCGCTCATGCCGAAGCTGCCGCGCACGGGACTGTCGTCCACCAGGTGCATGTCGGCGCGCGGCGTCTCCGCATTCAACGTCACGGGCACGGAGCCGCCGGCGTGGGTTCGGTGGCAGTGCGCGCAATTGGCGTGCAGCCAGGACCGGGCGCGGGCTTCCAGCGGCTGCTGTTCGTCGTGCGGATTCACGAGCCGGGTGGCGTTGCCCCGGGGAAAGCTGGCGTCAAGCACGCCCAGGGCCATGAGCGAGCGCGTGTCCGCCTCGCCCAGCTGCTGCGGCTGGACGCTGATGTTGAAACCGTTCCACGAGTTGTGGCAGCGGAGGCATTCGGCGCGGCTGTGGATGCGATGGGTGTAACGATGTTTTCCGCCGGGGAATTCCGCACCGGCCAGGTCCAGCTTCCGCTCGTCGCCGTTGGGCCCGACCAGGTCGGCATCCGTGCCCGCGTCGTTCCAGCGATACGCATAGGCGTTCCAGGCGTAGCCGTCGTAATGCAGCACCTGCGTCTCGATCTTCTTCGCGCTGGCGGCGTTGCCGCGCTGCATTTCCATGCTGAGAGTCTTGGCCAGCACGGCGTTCGTCGGCCACGAGACGCGCGATGAAACGACCTGCCCGTCCTTGTTGAGTTGCAGCCTGGTCTGGACGGCTCCCTCGGGAAGGCCGATGAAGCGTTCGCCCCGCGCTCCGTCCGCCCACATCGGCGCGCGTATTTCAAAGGGATGCACGCCGGGCGCAGGCAACTGCCGCTTCACGTCACTGAACAGGCCGGCCTCGCTGAGCTTGCGCGGAAAATCCGTCGAGCGGCCTGCATTCGGATTGCGCACCAACCGGTGCACCGTGCCCGGCTTCCCGAAATGGACATGGTAAAGCTCGCCCGCATCATCCTGACCGAAGGAGACGATCTTCTGCGACGTGGTGGCGATCTCCTCGTGGCGGGTGACCTGCCTGCCGTCGTGCCACAGCGCCCAGATTTTTCCGGTCTCGAAGTCTCCGTAGATGTAGGCCCCGCGCAGTTCCGGCAGCCGCTTGCCGTGATACACGTAGCCGCCGGTGATGGATGCCGACTCGTTGTGCGCGTGAGTGACGACGGGCGGCGTGATGGGCGTCGGGCCCTTCCGCCCGGGCATCAAACTGTAGTTTCCCTCCATGCAGCTCCAGCCGTAGTTGCCGCCGCGGGTGATGAGGAAAATGTTTTCCCACTGCTGCCAGCCGACGTCGCCGCACCACAGCCGTCCGGTGGGCTTGTCGAAGTTCATTTTCCACGGGTTGCGCAGCCCGTAGGCCCAGATTTCCGGCCGCGCGCCCGGAGTGCTGACAAACGGGTTGTCCTGCGGCACCGCATACTTTTTCCCCTTGTCCGCGCGGTCCACATCCAGGCGCAGGATGCAACTGAGCAGGTCATCGAGGTTTTGTCCGGTGTTGCGCGGGTCGGGCGGATTGGGCACCTCCGCATCGCCGGTGGAGAGGTAGAGAAACCCGTCCGGACCAAACCGGATGGCCGCGCCGTTGTGCCCGCCACTCAGCCAGGTGAGCAGGATTTCCTCGCTCGCCGGATCGATCTTCAGCGGATTGTCCTGCACCACCTTGAAGCGGGAGAGGTGCGAGCCGTTCTCGAGCTGGTCGCCGTCGGTGTAGGTGATGAAGACCTGTTTGTTCTGCGCAAACCTCGGATGGAACGCGACGGCATATGCGTGATCCGAACGGGGATGCGCGGCCTTGATGTCAATGGCGACGGCCGCCTGCGCCGTGCCGATGTCATCGGGCACGGCCCATATCTTGCCCCCGTTCTCAACGAAGAGCCATTGGTTGAGCCCCGGGACCGCCACCATGTCCAGGACATCGGTGAGCTTGATGTTGCTGAACACCCGCTCGGAGATGAACGGCTTGGGCGGCTCCGGCGTGCCACGGATGCGCGAGGTGGTCCAGTTCGCCCGGTCCGCCGCGGGCAGCGTCGCGGGCAGGAGCAGGGCCGCGACGAACGGCCTCCAGCTTTTCAGAAAGACGTTTGTGATTCGCATGGCGTTGCTGCAAACAACCGCAGCTGATGATGTTTCAGGCCGGATCAAGTGCGTGTAGAAATAACGGTTCTCCGCCGCGAATCCAACCGGGAATCGCCGACGCGTCCAGGAAACTTGCCGGTCTCCATCACGCGAACAGTTCGTTCACCACGTGGCCGTGAACGTCCGTCAGGCGGAAATCGCGGCCGGCCATGCGGTAGGTGAGGCGTTCGTGGTCCATGCCCAGCAGCGCCAGCAGCGTCGCGTGCAGGTCGTGGATATGCACCTTGTTCTCGGCGGCGAACCAGCCGTAGTCGTCCGTCGCCCCGTAGGCGAAGCCGGGCTTCACCCCGCCGCCGGCCATCCACATCGTGTAGCCCTCCGGGTTGTGGTCGCGGCCATCGCGGGTGCCCTCCGAAACGGGCGTCCGGCCAAATTCACCGCCCCACAGGACGAGCGTATCCTCCAGCAGGCCGCGGGATTTCAAATCCTTCAACAGTCCGGCGATGGGCCTGTCCACCTCGGCCGCGTTCTTCGTGTGGCCCTTGCGCAGGTTGCCGTGCTGATCCCACTGCACCTCGCTGTCACTGTGCGTGACCTGGATGAAACGCACGCCGCGCTCGGCAAAACGCCGGGCCATGAGGCACTGGCGTCCGAAGTTCTCCGTCACCTTGTCGTCGAGGCCGTAGAGCCTCTTTGTGGCCTCGCTTTCCCTGGAAATGTCCTGCGCCTCGGGCATGGCCATCTGCATGCGGAAGGCGAGTTCGAAGGAATCGAGCCTGCCTTCGAGCGCCTGGTTTGGACCGGTCTGGGCAAGATGGTCGCGGTTCATCGCCGCCAGCAGGTCGAGCTGCGCGCGTTGCCCGGCGGGCGGAAGCCGCGGGATGATGTGGCGGACCAGCGCCCGGTCCGACGGGATGGCGGCGTTGCCGATGGGCGTGCCCTGTGTCCACGCGGGCAGAAAGGCCGAGCCCCAGTTGTTCACGCCGCCGTGCGCAAGCGTGGGGCAGATCGTGATGAAGCCGGGGAGGTTGGCGTTCTCGCTGCCAAGGCCGTAATTGACCCATGCGCCCATGCTGGGCCGCACGAAGTTGTCGCTGCCGGTGTGGAGCTTGAGCAGCGCGCCGCCGTGCGCCGGGTTGGTGCCGTGACAGGAGCGGATGATGCAAAGATCGTCAATGCACTGTGCGACGTGCGGAAACAACTCGCTCACGGGCAGGCCGGACTGCCCGTGGTTTTGAAACTTCCACGGCGACTTCAGCAGCGCGCCGGTGGCGGCAAACTGCACGCGGGGCTTCGATCCGGGGAAGGGCTTGCCATCGTCGCGATCCAGCAGCGGCTTGGGGTCAAACGTGTCCACGTGGGACGGGCCGCCCTTCATGAAGAGGAAGATGACCCGCCTGGCGCGCGGGGTGAACTGCGGCGGCTTCGCGGCGGAAGGGTTCGCCACGTGGCCGGCTTGCTCCGCCAGCAGGGACGATGCGGCGAGCCAGCCAAAGCCGGCGGCCGCGCTCCGGAGGGCGGCGCGGCGGGTGAGCGGGCGGGAGGTGCGGGGTGTCATGGCTCAGTTCAGATAGATGAATTCGTTCGCGGCCAGCAGCGCCTGACACAGCACCGCCCAGGCCTGCTGTGGCGTTGGCGGCACCGTCTGGCTGCCGGCGGACCGCTCAAAATCGGCCAGGAATTTTTTTGCGCGGGCGACCTCCTTCGCCGTCGGCTGACGGGCGTAGGCCTTCAGGTAGGCGAGTTCGAGACGCTTCGCATCGTCGCCAGCCGCCGCGAGCAGGTAGGCGGCGAAGTCCGTGGCGGACCGGGCGACCAGCTGGCTGTTCATCAAGAGAAGCGCCTGCGGGGCGACGACGCTGGAATTGCGGCTGCCGGTCGGCACGGCGGGGTCCGGATAGTCGAACTGCTCGAACAGATCGTAGACGTTGTTCCGGATGATGGGCAGATACACCGCGCGGCGGGGGCTCTCGTAGGAGGTGGCATCCTTCGATGTGTGGTTGAAGACGAACTCGCGGTTCTTCAACGGGATGGTTTTGCCGCCCATTGTGAAATCAATCGTGCCGGCAACGAGCAGGAGCGCGTCGCGGATTTCCTCGGCTTCCAGCCGCCGGATTGGAAAATGGGAGAGCAGGCGGTTCTCCGAATCCTCCGTGCTCCGCCGCTTCGGTTCGGCGGGCACGGTGGACATCTGATAAGTGCTGGAGAGCATGATGAGCCGGTGCATCGCCTTCACGGACCAGCCTCCGGCGACGAACCGGTGGGCGAGCCATTCGAGAAGCTCGGGGTGTGACGGGCGATCGCCCAGGGTGCCGAAGTTGTCCGCGCTCAACACCAGGCCCTGGCCGAAATGCCAGCGCCAGATGCGGTTCACCATCACGCGCGCCGTGAGCGGATGTTCAGGGCTGGCGAGCCATCGCGCGAGTTCGAGCCGCCCGCTCTGCCGCTCTGCGAAGCCGGGCTGGCGGCTGGCCACCTGCATGACCTGCGGGAAGCCGCGCGGGATCTCCCTGCCCAGCGTGAGGTGGCTGCCGCGGATGTGCACCGCCAGCGACTTCACCATGTTCGTGCCCTCGCTCACGCTCATCACCGACGGCAGTTCCGAGGCCTCCTTCTCGAGCTTCGCCACGTCTTCGCGCAGGCGCTTCAGCTCGTCTGCGGCGGCCACGGGGTAGAGGGCCTCGGGTTTCGCCGGAAGCGCGAGGAACCCCTTGGGATCATCCAGTTGCAGCCGGGCGGCCTCGATCCGTGCGTCAGCCAGGGCGTTGGTGGCGGCGATGCCTTTTGCCTTCTGCTCCAGACGCGCCCGTGCCACGTCGGCAAAGAGGGTCCGGTAATGCTTTTCAATTTCGGCCGGGCTGCCGTTCTTCACGCCCTCGTGCCAGGCGTGGAAGACGCTGTTGCTCTCCGCCTTGGTCAGAAACTGGCGGCAGTTCTGCAACACCGGCGCGTGCAGGTTGAATTCGCCCGCGATCCTGCCCAGCTCGGCCTCCGGCGCTTCGGCGGACAGCCTGGCCGCTGCAACGAGATATTCCGCAGCCCGCGCGCGGAGATCGGCGAGGAGGGCCGCGTTGGCCTTGTTCGTGAGCGTCGTGATGGCTGACTTCTGCGCAGCGAGCCGCTTGTCGAACGCGGCCTGCGCCGCCTCCTCTTCCGGAGTGGCCAGGGATGTCTCGTGCCACTTGGCGACAATCTTGAAGCTGTCCATCGTGCGCGTGCTTTTGAAGATGGCGGCCATCGCGTAGTAGTCCGCAGTGGGGACCGGATCAAACTTGTGATCGTGACAGCGCGCGCAGCCGAAGGTCATGCCCATGAACGCACGGCCCAGCGTCTCGATCTGCTCGTCGATGATGTCCATCTCCATCTTCTTCGGGTCCGGCTCGGCCAGCACCTTGGCGCCGATGCTGAGGAAGCCGAGCGCGGACAGTTGCTCGCGGCCCTGCTCGCGGCTCGTGGCGGGCACCAGATCCCCGGCGAGCTGCTCGACGATGAAGCGGTCGAAAGGCTTGTCGGCGTTGAAGGCGTTGATGACGTAATCGCGATACCGCCAGGAGTTGCCGTAGGCGACGTTTTCATCGAGTCCGTTCGAGTCCGCGTAGCGCGCCACATCGAGCCAGTGCCGGCCCCAGCGCTCGCCGTAACGCTGCGAATCCAGCAGGCGCTCGATGACCTTCGCGAAGGCATCTGGCGATTTGTCCGCGAGAAAGGCGTCCAGTTCCGCCGGGGTTGGCGGCAGGCCGGTGAGGTCGAAGGTTGCCCGGCGGAGCAGCACCCGTTTGTCCGCCGGGCGGGCCGGGGTCAGGCCCCTTTCGCGGAGCTTGGCGAGCGTGAATGCGTCCACCGGACTTTGAACTGGAAACCTGGCGTTGGAAACCTGCGGAACCGCCGGCTTCACCACCGGCCGGAACGCCCAGAATGAGCGCCCCTCCTCGATGTTGACCGGTCGCGGCCCCGTGCCGGCGGCCACCGTGCTGGTGCGCGGATCCGGTGCGCCCATCCTGATCCAATCTTCCAGCGCCCTGACCTCGTCGGCGGGCAGCCTTCCCTTGGGCGGCATCAACAAATCCTGGTTCTGGTAGCGAACGGCCTCGATCATCCGGCTCTTTTCCGGGTCTCCTGCCGTCAGCACCGGGCCGGAGTCGCCCCCTTTGAGCGTTGCTTCGCGGGTGTCGAGCGCCAGCCCGCCCTTGGTTTTCCTGCTCTCCGCACTGTGGCACTGATAGCACCGCTCAACAAGAACGGGCCGGACCTTCTTCTCAAAAAACTCCGCCTGCTCGCGCGAAAGCTCGGCGGCGCCGGCATTGGCCCACGCCAGCAACAGGGCGGCGGCCAGCCGTGCCGGGTGCCGCATTGACAGGAATTCTGGAAGGTGTCCGGGCGATTTCACGGGTAAAGAAGTCACGTCTGCATCAGCGCGCACCCGGGCCGGCGTGATGGCGGCCTGGGCGAAATGAAAAACGGGACGGGCAATCGTGTGATACCGACTACGTGTGAAGGTTGGTGGAACTGGCCCGATGGCCGAGTCGCTCCTTCTCCCTTCGCGGAGCGAGGGGAGAAGGTGGCCGCAGGCCGGATGAGGGGTGCGGACGCCGAGGGTCTC
>JBAYGL010000002.1:0-35318 GCA_041666725.1 Limisphaerales bacterium | reverse complement strand
GGCTGCGGAGGTGGTCACGCTGACGAACGCGAGCTTGTTGGTGTCGTAGGCAACACTGCCTGTCACGCGATGTTCGCCCCCTTCGGCCAGCAGCGCCACCGGCACGGAAACCGCCGCGCCCGCCGTCAGATTCGTCGTCTGCGTCGTGACGACTTGAAGTGTCCGCAACGACAACGTGAAGGTCGCGTTCACGCTGGTGACGGAACCGTCGGAATTCGTCACCTTCACGCAGTAGTCCGCCACATCCGCGGCCGAGACGTTTGTGAGCGTCAGCGTGGTGTTGGTCGCGCCGGCGATGTCCACGCCGTTCTTGCACCATTGATAGAGCAGCGTGGGCCGCCCGGTGGCAACCACGCTGAAGGCGACCGTCTCCCCTGCCAGCGCTGAAGCGGACACGGGTTGAACAACGATGACCGGCGGGTCAAGCACCGTGAGCGTAGCGTTCGAACTCGTCACGGAGCCGTAGAGGCTGGTGATGAGCACCGAGTAAAGGCCGGCCTGGTTGGTCTGGACGTTTGTCAACGTGACCGTCGCATTGGTCGCGTCCGTGATGATGGTTCCGCCAAAGCGCCACTGGTAGGTGAACGGACCGTCGCCGCCCGCCGTGACCGAGAAGGAGGCATTGGTCCCCTTCAGCACGGTCAATGACTGCGGCTGCGTCGCCACGAACGGCGGTGTCTTCAGCGTGAGCGTCGCATTCGTGCTCGTGGCGGTGCCGAACGGATTTGTGACCACGACGGCGTAATCCCCGGCCTGCGCCGCCTGCACGGCGGCCAGGGTGAGCGTCGCGCTGGTCGCGCCCGTGATGGCCGTGCCGCCGAAGCGCCACTGGTAGCTGAGAGGCGCGTCGCCCGTCGCGGTGACGGTGAAAGTCGCGTTGCTGCCCGCCACGACGGTCTGCGAAACCGGGGGCACAACAATGGTGGGCGGCACGTTCACCGTGAGCGTCGCGTTCGAGCTGGCGACCGAGCCGTAGGCGCTGGTGATGAGCACGGAATAAAGGCCGGCATTCGTCGTGAACGCGCTGGCCAGCCCGAAAGCGGCGGTGTTCGCGCCGGCAATGTCCGTCCCGCCGAAGCGCCACTGGTAAGTGAACGGCCCGTCGCCGCCCGCCGTGACGGAGAAGGCGGCGGGGCTGCCCTGCAACACCGCGAGCGACTGCGGCTGCGTGACGACGAACGGCGCGGTCTTCACATCCAGCGTGGCGTTGCCGCTCGTGACCGTGCCGTAGGGATTGCTGACGACAACGGAGTAGAGGCCAAGTTGGTTCGTCTGCACGGCGGTCAGCGTCAGCGTCGCATTGGTCGCGCCCGTGATGGCCGTGCCGTTGAGCCGCCACTGGTATGCCAGCGTCGGATCGCCGCCGGCGACGACCGTGATGGTCGCGTTGCTGCCGGCCACCACGGTCTGATTCGCCGGTGTCGGCTGCGTGATGATGAAGGGAGGCACGCGGACGGTGAGCAGCGCGTTGGAGCTGATGGTGAAGCCGAACGCGTTGCTCACGACGACGGAATAGTTGCCGGCCTGGTTGGTCTGCACGGCGGTCAGCACGAGCGGGTTGTTGGTCGCACCGGCGATGTTCGTTCCGCCGAACCGCCACTGATACGTGAACGGCAGGTCGCCAACGGCGCTCACGCTGAAGGTCGCGTTGCTGCCCTGGATGACCGTCTGCGGCTGGGGCTGGCCAGGCGCGTAAATGACGGGCGGCGATTGGATCGTTACGACCGCCACCACGCTCGTCGCGGTGCCATAGGGGTTCGTCACCAAGCAGACATAGTTGCCCTCCAAGCTTTCCTGCGCGTTGAAGAGCGAGAGCGCCGCGGCGGTCGCGCCGGGGATGGCCGTGCCGTTCAGGCTCCACTGATACGTGAGCGTCGGCGAGCCGGTGGCGGTGACGGAGAGGTTGAGTGTCGCGCCTTGCGTGATGGTCTGCGACACCGGCTGCACGATGATGGTGGGCGGCAGCAACACGGTGAGCGTGGCGTTGGAGCTGGTCACGTTGCCGAAGGAATTGCCGATGACGACGGAGTAAAGGCCCGCCTGCGCCGCAAGCACGTTGGTCAGCGTGACCGAGGTGTTGGTCGCGCCGGTGATGTTCGCGCCCCCGTAGCGCCACTGGTATGTGAGCGGCGCGCTGCCGATGGCGTTGACGCTGAACGTGGCGTTCTGCCCCTGCACGACCGTGAGCGACTGCGGCTGGCCATCCGCCCCGCCGCCGTTGGAACCGGCGACGATGGCCGGCGGCGCGGCCACAGTGAGCGTCGCGGAGTTCGTCACCGCACCAAACAAGTTCGAAACGATGATGGTGTAAGGCCCGCCGTTGGTGAGCTGGATGTTGGTCAGGTTGAGCGTCGCGTTGGTCTGGTTGGCCAGCACCGCGCCATTGAAAAGCCATTGATAGAACAACGGCGCGGTCCCGCCCGCGACCACGGTGAAGTTCGTGTTCGCCCCCACGACGTTCGTCTGCGACGCGGGCGGCGTGACGAAGAACGGAAACGTGCCGAGCGTGAGGCTCGCGTTCGAGCTGGTGGCGGAACCGGCGGTGTTCGCCACGACCACCGAATAATTGCCGACGTTGCCGGCCTGCGCGTTGGTGATGGTCACGGACGCGTTCGTGGCCCCGGCGAGATTCACGACGCCGAAGCGCCACTGGTAGCTCAACGGCTCCGTGCCGCTGGCGGTGACGGAGAAGGTCGCGTTCGATCCGGTCGGGATGAACACATCCACGGGATGCGTGATGACCAGCGGTGGCGTGGGGTCGGCGGTGTTGACGCGGGTGATGAAGTTGAAGGGGATGTCGTTGAACTGCCGGAACTCGCCGACGACCACCAGCCTGGCGTTGCTGTCCAGGCCGCTGGCGTTGACGGCGGCGTTGGCGAGGCTGTCGAGATAGCCCGCACCGGTGCCAGGGTTGAACAACGTGTCATGGGCGCCATTGACATCCAGCCGTGCGACGCTGCGGCGGGAGATGCCGTTGATGTCGAAGAACACGCCCACGATGAGCAGCTTGCCGCTGGGCAGAAGCTGGGCATCGCGGATGTCCGAGTTGATGGCCGTGTTCTGGGCGTAGGCCGTGTCAATCGTCCCATTGGCAAGAAGCCGGACAATCTTCACCCGGGCCTGGCCGTTGAACGCGGTGAACCCGCCGTAAACGATGATCTTGCCGTCGCCCTGGATGATCGCGCCGTTGACCAGTCCGGACGCGCCCGTGCCGGGATCAAACGAGGTATCCACCGAGCCGTCCGCCAGCAATCTCACAATGCCGGACCGGGCAACGCCGTTGAAGGAGGTGAAGTTGCCGCACACCAGGATTTTCCCATCCAACTGAACGTTGATGGACACCACCGGCTGGTTCGGGCCCAGCCCCGGCACAAATCCCGTGTCCAGCGAACCGTCCGCATTGAGCCGGGCCAGGCGCACTCGCCCGGTGCCGTCGAAGTTCAAAAAGCGTCCGCCGATCAGCAGCTTGCCGTCACCCTGCACCGCCAGCGCGTCCACGCCGTTGTCCGGGCCGTTGCCCATGTTGGCCGTGAAGGTGGTGTCGAGCGATCCGTTGTCGTTCAGACGGGCCAGCCGCCGGGTGGTGGTGCTTCCGACGGTGGTGAAATCGCCGCCAATGATGCACTTGAGATCGGGCTGCAGCACGATGGCATTCACCGAGGACTCGCAGCCAAGGGTGGTGAAAGAGGTGTCAAAGGCACCGGTTTGCGTCAGCCGCACGATGCGCCGGGCGGTGTTCCCGTTGTAGATGTCGAAAACACCACCGATGTAAATCTTGTTGTCGTTGGTGCGCACCTTGGTCGCAAACACCACGCCGTTGGGCCCGGTGCCGATGTTGAAGGTGAGATCCACGTCGCCCGGATCAGCTGTTACACCGCATATGGAGGATGCCAGGATCAGGGCCGCAAAAAAAACGCGCCAGCCGGCGACAGCAAACGACTCCGCCAGACGGGACCGTGGTTCGATCCTCATGCAGCGGCCAAGGACTGGCAGTTTGCTGTCCAACGATTTCTTCATGGTCTTGCCATCAATAACGAAACAACGGTTTTTGCTGGGCGCGGACAGTAACCAGCGGCCTGCGGATTGCATAGCAACATCTGGCCCCCCGGCGAGTGCGTTGATTTGGAGCGGGTTGATGCGCGACCGAGGCAACGTTCGCGTTGCCAACGTTCGGATTTACCCTCTCACAGCGAGGCCAGAATCTGTTCCGCCGCCGCGCGCGGATCGGGCGCGGCGCAGATGGGCCGGCCAATCACCAGCCAGCTTGCGCCCGCCGCCATCGCCTCCTTCGGCGTCAGGGTGCGCTTCTGGTCATCGGCCTTGCTGTCCGCAGGACGAATGCCGGGGGTCACGAGCTGGATGTCACGCGGGAGGATTTGCCGGAGCCGGGTGATCTCCAGTGGCGAGCACACGAGGCCGCCCAGGCCCGCCTTCGCGGCGAGGCTCGCGAGCCGCTCCACCTGGTTGCCCACGTCATGCGGGATGCCAACCTCCGCGAGATCGTTCGTGTTCAAGCTCGTCAACACCGTGACTCCGAGCACAAGCGGCTGGGTCTTGCCGGTGCGGAGCGCGACCTCTTCCGCAGCTTTTTGCGCCGCCTGCATCATGGCCAGCCCGCCGCTGGTGTGGATGGTGAGCATCTGCACATCCAGCCGCACCGCCGCCTCGACGGCCTTCGCAACGGTGTTTGGAATGTCATGGAATTTCAGGTCAAGGAACACGGACGCCCCCGTGTCCCGGATGCGCCGGACAATTTCAGGCCCGGCGGCAACGAACAGCTCCTTGCCCACCTTGAACGCGCCGACGACCGGCGCGAGCTGTCGCGCCAGGTCCAGCGCTGACTCCAGGTGCGGGACGTCGAGTGCGACGATGATGGGATTGCGTGACTGGCTCATGCTCCAAGAAGGAAATTCACCGGGCTGCCCTGCTCTTCCTACCACAGAAACGACTTTTGTTCCGCAAGCATCTGGTCGCCGTCCCAAAGCGTGACGCGCCACGCCGTCACGCCGCCGAGCTGCTGGTAGGCTTCCTTTTCCAACGTCACCGCCGACCACGCACTCCCGGTCCAGCCCGGCTTCACGTTTGTTTCGAGCACCTTGGTCTGCGAAGCCGCCTTGCCTCCGCGCGCCTCGACGCGGAGACGGAGATTGGCCGTTCCGCCTCCGCCGGCCGACCAGTTTACATCAAACCGCAGCGCGCTGATCTCCTCGGGCTTCTTCCGCAGGTGCGCCTGATACGCGTCTCGTTCGAACAAACTTGGCGAGAGCGTGTGACGGCCCTGCTGGTCAAGGAAATGGGGCAGCACCTTCAGCACCTTGCCACTGCCCGCATGGGCGGACAGGGCGGTCGAAGCGAGAAGAACGGCGATCAATCCGGTCAGGCAACGCATGGCCGCGAGAATACCGCCGCGCCGGGCAATGACAACGGCGATTTCACCCGCCCGCCGCTCCCGCTCACGCCAGCAGCCGCTCCACCATCCACACCACGCCGGCGAGCGCGATGAGCACGCAGGCCGGGCGGCGCACCCACGGGCCATACCACGCGCGGTTCTCGCACCACCTCGTCGCACCGAAGGCGAGCGCGATCACGGCGAGCTGGCCGAGCTCCACTCCGACGTTGAAGGAGAGCAGCGCCATGCCGAGCTGCTCGCGCGGCAACCCCACTTCACTCAGCACGCCGGCGAATCCCATGCCGTGAATCATCCCGAAGCCGAACACCGCCGCCCAGCGCCACGGCGAGACGTCCTGCCGGAACAGATTCTCAATCGCCACAACCGCGATGGACAACGCGATGACCGGCTCCACCACGCGCCCCGGCAGGGCAAAGATGCCCAGCACCGCCAGCGCAAGCGTGAGCGAGTGCGCCAGCGTGAACGCCGTCACCTGCCAGAGCAGCGGCTTGAGCTTCGGACTGAGGAGGAACAGGCCGAGCACGAACAGAATGTGGTCGAGCCCCTTGGGCAGGATGTGCGTGAATCCCAGCTCGATGAGCTGCGCCGCCGAGTTCCCGCTCACCGGCGCGGGCGCGGACTGCTTGCTGCCGGCCGGAGCCGGCACGGCCTCCGCGCTGCGGGCGTCCTCCTGAAACGCATCGAGATCGATCACCATCGCCTGGCGCGACTGGACGAGCTGCAGCACGGGCGCAACATCCTTGCCGCGGTGGAACAGCATTTCGAACAGCGCGGCGAACCCGGTGGTGTTGAAGAGCGAGAGCGAGAGTTCGAGCTGCTTCGCCGTCGGTGGAATCTCCCAGCGCAGGGTGATCGGGAGCGGCGCGGGGGCAACTTCGCCGGGGCGCTCCTCGACGGTGAGCTGGAGCGGCGCGGGCGGCCAGCCGGAGAGCGTGCCGCGCACAGGCGCGTTGGTGTCGAGGGCGAAGCGGACACGCGACTGCACGTAATCGGCGATGCGCGGAGCATTGACGCGCACCTCGGCCTCGGTCATCTGCACGACGGCCTCGTTCGTCCGCATGCCGAGGAACTGGAGCAGATCGGGCTGGTTGAGCTGGAACGTAAGCGCGAGGGAATTTGTGGTGAGCTGTGCATCCACGCGCGTGAGCGAGGCGGTGTGGGCGGAGGCGACCCGGACGTCCGCCAGAAGGAACAGCAGAGCAACCAGCACCCCGAATTGCAGATGTGATACCAATTCGCTGTGAAGGCCGGTGGAAAGGAACGAAGCATCTGGGCTCGATCCTTCTCTCTTCGCGGAGCGAGGGGAGAAGGTGGCCGCAGGCCGGATGAGGGGTGCGGCCACCAACGCCGACGCACGCAACCCCTCACCCCGGCCCTCTCCCCTCATCCGATGAAGGGAGAGGGAGGAAAGAACGCAGCGACCCAACGCTGTCATCCCACCGCTTCTCATTCGGAACTGGTATGATTTATCACTCCCGCGTTTGGGAGCACTAGCGGCTGCCTCCGCTGACCCCACCGTGCCCCAATTGCCCGAAGATCGGCGCAGCTCAATGTATCCCATGGACTATTGCTTCCGTCCGCGCGAGGCGGAGTCGGAGAGGTTCTTGAGATACTGTTCGACGAGCGGGCTGTATTCCTCCGGGGCGCGCTCGGTCTGGCTTTGGAGAAGCGCGTTGCGGTCGCGGGCCGGCAGGCCGAGGAAGCCGCTGGCTCCCTTCACATCGCCGCGAGTCTTGCCGTCCGCACCCGCCTCGGCGCTCCAGTTGCCCTTCTTGCCGTCGCCCTGCCCTTCCTTGCTGCTGGCCTGCGGCGAACTTTCACCCGGGCCCTTCGCCTGCCCCTTGCCCTTCTGCTGGCTTTCGCCCTGCCCCTTCTGTCCTTTTCCATCCTGCGCCATCTGCTGGCCGACGCCTTCCTGGGAAAGCGCGAGTGCGGCGGCGGCCTGCGCGAGCGCCTGCCGCGCGGCCTCGGCATTTTCCTTCGCAGGCAGCGCTTTGTTCGCGCCCGCCTGCGCAGCGGCGTGGGTGAGCGCCTGCTGGGCCTTCTGCAAGGCCATCTCCGCCATCTGGGGCAACGGCCCGGCCTCGCCGGCGGTCAACGGCGCGATCATCTCGGTGGCGGCGGCGAGCGGCTGCGCGGCCTGCTGGGTGGCCTGCATCGCAACCAAAGCCTCGGTCATCGACTTCACTTCGGCCTGTTGTTTGGCCAGTTGCGGGAGCGACGGCTGCTGCGGGGATGAGGGCGGCTCCGCCTCCGCCTTCCCGGCAGCCTGCAAGCCCTGCTGCGCCTGCGTCATCTCGCCGAGCGCCGCGGGCAAATCATTCTGTCCCAGCTTTTCGACCGCCCGCTCGGCGGCCTGCTTCGCTTCGGCGACGGGCTTGGACTGCGGCAGGGCCTTTGCCTTCTCCCCCAGCGCGGCGGCGATCTGCTGCTGCTGTTGCTTGACCGCCTCCTGCAAACCGGCGGGCTGGTCGAGTTTGGCGAGCGCCTGATTCACCTGCTGCTGCGCGGCGGCGACGGTCTCGGAAGCCTTCGCAAGCTGGGCCGGATCATTCGCCAGGGGCTGGCCAAGTTCATTCGCGAGCTGCTGCCGTTTCGCCTCCACTGCGTTCTTGGCGGCCTGAAGGTTTGCCATCGCCTGGGCCTGATCGGGCCGGGCCTTGCGAGCGTCTGGCTTGTCGAGGTTCGCCTTCGCGGCGGCCATGCTTTCCTTAGCCGCGCCAAGCTCGCTGGCGGCCTCGGGGGAAAGTTCCTTCGCCCCGGACTTGGTGGCTTCGGTCTGCTGCGCCAGTTCGCCCTGCTCCCTGGCAGTCTGCGGGGCAGGCTTGTTGTCGGGACGCTCGGCGGCCTTCGCGGTTTCCATGGCAACCTTTTGCTGTCCCTGCAGCAGCTTGCTGATTTCCTTGCTCAACTGGTCGAGCTTGGCCACGTCCTCCTTGGCTTTCTCCAGCTGGGCGATCTGCGAATCGAGCTGGTCGGCGGCCTTGTCGAGCGCATCCATCGCGGCCTGCTGGGCCATCGGGGCGCTGACCTTGTTTTTCAATGCCTGCTGGGACTTCTCCATCTGGCGTGCGGCGTCGCCGAGAGTTTTGGCGGCCTCGGGGGCATTGGCGGCGGCGTCCTGCTGGGTCTGCTGCGTCTCGGCCTTCACGGCTCCCTGCCGGGCGGCCTGCTCGGCAAGCAGCCCGGGCTTCTTCTCAACCGGAACAGCCTTTTCAGCTTTCTCGGAATTCACCTTCACCTGCTCCTGCTGCGCGGCGATCTCCACGACCTTCTTCTTCAGCTCCTTCAGGTCGGTGAGCTTGTCCTTGGGCTGCTGTTGGCGGACCTCGGCGATGGCAATGGCCTGCTCCAGGGATTTTTTGGCGGACTGCATCTGGACCAGCGCCTCCTCCTGGGCTTCGGTGGCGGGAAAGGTGCCTTTCGCCGCGCGACGGGGAGGCTGCTCCTGCAGCAAGGCCCGGGCTTCCTGCATCTTCTCGACCGCGGCCTTCAACTCTTCGCCGGCCTTGGGCGCGGCCTTCTCCAGGTCTTCGCGGATGGCGTCGGTCTGGTCCACGACGTCGGCCTGCTTGCGCTCGGCCTCGGCGATGTCGGCCTTGTTGCGCTGCGCCTCACTGGCCTGCGCCTGTGCCCGCGCCTGCTGTGGGATGACCTTTTCCAGATCGTGCAACGCCTGCTTCATCACTTCGAGATTGTCGCGCGCGGGCAGAAGCATCTTGGCGATGTCCTGCATCACATCGCGGGCGCGTTTCTCGTTCCCGGCGGCGGAAAGCAGGTTGGAAGACTTCAAATCACCGCTCGCGGCATCCAGGGTGGCGGCCAGCCGTGAATCCCCGGCCCTGGTGAGCGCGGCACGCGGACGCTCGCCAGCAGGACCGTCCATCTGCTGGACCACCTTCTGAAGCCGGTCCAGGACGATCTTCGCCTCGTCGCCGATGGTGCCCTGCTCGCTCTCCTGAAGCTGAAGCGCGACCTGATGCGCTGTTTCGCTGCGCCGGGCATCGCGGCCCTTGGTGAGCGTCGCCAGGCCGACCGCCTCCTTCAAATTGTCACCCTGCCGACGGGCCAAGGCGGCCATGCGCGACGCGATCTCCTGCATGGCCTGCTGGCGCTGGTATTCGAGCAGCAGGGAGCGGAGCTGCACCGTGACGTTCTGCTGGCCGGAAAAGGCATCCAGGGCATTGCGGCGGGAAACATCCGCATCCGACGCGGTGCGGGCCTGCTGGAGGAGGGTGACGACGCGGGCGATGTCCTGAACGCTGAGCTTGTCGAGCACGCCGCGGATGGACTTGAGCACAACCACATCGTCGCCTGCCAGCCCGTTGCGTTCGTATTCACCGATGACCGCGCCGAGCTGCGCTCCCACACGCGCGGTGGTCGCCTTGATCTGCTCCTGCCGGACTTCCTGCTGGATCAGCTTCTCGCCGCTGGCCCCCGGCTCGGCCCGCGCCGCAACCAGGGCAAAGACCGCGACGGTCAGCGCGAGAAGGAATTTGCAGTTCATGGTTCAAACACGCCCCGGCGCCCTGTGCCAGCGCAACGGAAGCGGCATCACGCTAAACAGACGCCCGTCGGAAGCAATGGGATTCAACTTGTTGCGGACACCGGCAGCCCCACTCGACGCGATCCGGCAGAAGCTGAAAAACACCTCACCCACGCGGGGCACCGGCACCGGAAAGGTCGTTTGACACCCCCGCAGCCGGGTCGTATATGTCCGCCCGTCGGTAGCTCAACCCAGTTAACCCAAAACTCAAAAAACTATGCCCATCGCAGTCGGAACCAAAGCCCCTGATTTCAGCCTCAAATCCAAGAACGCCAGCGGCGTCAGTGACGTGAAGCTCTCCGCCAACTTCGGCAGGAAGAACACCGTCATCCTCTTCTTCCCGCTCGCCTTCACCGGCGTCTGCACCACGGAGATGTGCGACATCACCGCCGGCCTCTCCGCCTACTCCGGCCTCAACGCCGATGTCATCGCCATCAGCGTGGACAGCCCCTTCGCGCAGGAAGCCTGGGCCAACCAGCACAAGATCGGCATCACCATCGCCAGCGACCTGAACAAGAAGACCGCCGCCGACTACGGCGTGCTGCTGGCCGACCTCGGCGGCTTCGGCTCCACGAGCGCCCGTGCGGCCTTCGTCGTGGACAAGAGCGGCATCGTCCAATACAGCGAGCAGACCGCGACGCCCAAGGACCTGCCCAACTTCGCCGCCGTGAAGGACGTGCTGGCCAAGCTCAAGTAACCGGCACGGCCCCGCGCCGCCCATGAAACCCATGAAAACACTCACCCTACTCTGCGCCACCGTCGCCGGGCTTGCCCTCACGGGCATGACCGGTGCCGCGGCAGACCTCAAAGCCGGCGATCCGGCCCCGGACTTCAAGCTCCAGGCCAGCGACGGCAAGACCTACAGCCTCGCTGACTTCAAGGGCAGGAAGGCCGTGGTCATCGCCTGGTTTCCGAAGGCCTTCACCGGCGGCTGCACCGCCGAATGCAAATCCATGCGCGCCGACGGAGCTGCGTTGAAGAAATTCGACGTGGCCTACTTCACCGCGAGCGTGGACCCGGTGGACGGCGAGAAAGGCAACGCAGCCTTCGCGAAGTCCCTCGACCTCGACTACCCGATCCTCAGCGATCCGAACAAGAATGCCGCGAAGGCATTCGGCGTGCTGAACGAAAAAGGCATGGCGACGCGCTGGACCTTCTACATCGGCAAGGATGGCAAAATCCTGCACGTGGACAGGGCGGTGAAACCCGCCAGCCACGCGACGGACATCGCCGCCAAGCTCAAGGAACTCGGCGTCGCGGAGAAGAAATAATCAAGCGCTTCCCGAAATCCCCGTCCTCGTCAGAGGGCGGGGATTTTTGTTGAGACCCTTGGCGGAGCAAGCGGCCGCCCCGCGTGCCGAAGATTGACGTTATAACATTTGTAGCTACAGTGCGGCCATGGTTCTCGAACTGAAACTTCGGAAAGTCGGCAACTCGGTCGGCGTCATCCTGCCGAAGGAAGCACTGGCCCATCTCAAGGTGGGGGAAGGCGACTCCGTGTCCGTGACGGAGGGGCCGGATGGCAGCCTGAGGCTGAGCCCCTCCAAGGCCGAGGTCACCCGCCAGATGGAGGTGGTTCAGGATGTGATGAAGCGCTATCGCCACACCCTGCGGGAACTGGCCAAATGAAAAAGCCGGAGTGGGTGTTGCGCGAGATGGTGTTCGCTGCACACGAACAGTCACTGGCGCAGTTCGGCGGCGCGGCCGGAGTGCGCGACGAGGGGCTGCTGGACTCGGCACTTGGGAAACCCTTGAATCTCTTCGCCTACGGCAGGCCCGATCTTTTCGATCTGGCGGCGAGCTACGCCTTCGGGATTGTCAGGAATCACCCCTTCATAGACGGCAACAAACGGACAGGTTTTGTCGTGGCGGTCGCCTTTCTCGAACTCAACGGGCGCAGATTGCAGGCGAGCGAGGTGGACGCCACCTTGCAGACCCTGGCCCTGGCCGCCGGAGACATGTCCGAGGCCGCGTTCGCCGAATGGTTGAAGGCGAACTCAAAGCGCGCATGAGCGACCCCAGCCGCCCTCGGTCAAAGACACTGAGGACCGGAGCATTCGGCGGATGCTATTTCTTCAAACCCGCCGGCACAGGGGTGAATGCCTTGAAGTTGATGCCCTCCGGCGTGTCGGTGGTGGCATGCACGGTGTAGCCGAAGTATTTCGAGATCGCGTCAAAGGGCGGCAGCAGCGAGAAGTCCATGAGAGCCTTCAACGGCTGGAGCGAGGGAATCGACCCGCCCGTCCCGGGGAGCGGCGAGGCGAACAGTTTCTCCACCGCGCCGGGATCCTTCTTCAACGTCTCCAGCAACAGGCGGAGCGTCTCGCTCTGGTTCTCATAGGCAAACCATCCGGTGTTGAAGCCGCCGACCCTTTTCGCAGCGTCAGCCAGACCGGGCACCTCACTGAGCGGCTTGCCCTGGGCTTCGCCCCGGACCGCCTCCTCCAGCATCGCAACGTCCGTTGACACGGCGAGATAGCCGCCTGCGGTGGAGAGGTTCATCACACCCCGTCCGCCGGGCGAAGGCAGGCCGGGCAGCGGCGAGAGGCTGTAGATTTTGCGGCCCATGAACTCACGTTCCTTCGGCGGCAGCGGGTTGATGGTGAGCAGCGCCTTGAGAAGCGCCTCCGGCTTGGGCGAACCGATGAGGAACAATGTGGGTGGCGAGCCCAGATCGGCCAGCTCCCTCCCACGCGGGGCCTTTTGAACCGTGACGAAGTCCGCGCCGAGATTGCCGATGATCTGCTTGCGCAGGTCGAAGTTGGGGTCCTTCTCCTTGCCTACGTTTTCCATCATCAGCGTGACGATGCCGGCCATCTGCGGGTTGAGGTCGGTGAGGATGCGCTCGAGGGTGGCGAAGGCTTTCTGACCGTCGAGCCGGATGCGGGTGAACTTGGTGGCATCGCCCGCGACGGTCGGCAGCGGCCCCGCCTCGCGGGGTTCGAGTGTGAGCAGGCTGACAAGGCCCTTGCGCCGGGCCTGCGGAGCCTGGATGAACAGCTCGCCCTGCGTCCCCTCGGGCAACTGGCGCACGGCAAACACCACGCCGTCCAGCCCGCCGAGCCCCAGCGCGTCAATGATGCGCCCGGGGGCCATCGACATGGCGAGCGGATTGCCGTCCTGCTGCGGGGCGGGCATCTTGGCAAGGACACCGGTGAGCGCCTTCACGTTGACCCAGCCGAAGGCGTGCGCGTCGCGGCCCACGGTGGTGCGGGCGCGCTCGAACTCCGGTGATTCATCCAGCCCCGCGCCCGCGCCTTCGAGCCGCGCAAGAACCTTCTCAAGTGCCTTCGTGCTTTCGCTGAGCAGCAGCAGCGAGCCGGACTGGCCGACGTAAGGCTGTTTCTTCTTCGGCGCGTCATCAGCCTGCTTCACCACCGTGCGCGCGAACTTCACCCCACGCACCGTTTCGCGCTGGATGGGTTTGTCCGCGTCCGCATCGCGCTTCTCGCAGCGCTCGATGAAGTCATGGAGCTGTTTGGACTTGTCCTTCACATCGAGCAGCACGACGACGTCCGGCCCGGTGGCCGGATCACCCAGCCAGTCGCCGCGCAGAACACCCAGAGTCACCTGCCCGCCGACGAGCGGCTTGAACTCCGCCCAGTCCTTCTCAAAGTTCTTCTCCTGCTCGCCGATCAACTCCCGCAGCTTCAGTTCAAGCTTCTCGGCAAACGGCCTCATCGCCGGGTCGCGCCAGAGCTGGGCGAGCGAAAAATCCTTCGCGGCGGCGGCGGTCCTGTCCCAGTCCGGGATGGTCAGCATGAGCAGCGTGTCGGCGGGCAGCAGCTTTTCGGCCGGCGGAACAGCGGCCCGGGAGGGAAGCGCCAGCGCCAGCGCAGCGGCTGTCCAGAGGCAGGCGAGGGAGTGTTTGAATTTCATTTGATGAGAGCGATGTGGTGGCTGCTGGAGAGAACCCCCGGGGGCGGCCTTAGTTTCAGATACTTCTGCGTCGCGGGGTTGTAGGGGGAAGCCGGCTGGTTGGCAAGCCATGCGACGCTGAGCCGGTGTTTCGCCACTTGCGCCGTCGCCGTGTGCCGTTATCTTCCCGCGCGATGATTCTGGATTTCACAAAGATGAACGGCGCGGGAAACGACTTCATCCTGGCCGACAACCGCGCCGGGACCGTCCGCCTCACGCCCGAACAGGTCGCGCGGCTCTGCCACCGCCAGCGCGGCATCGGCGCGGACGGGCTCATGCTCCTCGTGCCCTGCACCTCCGGACAGGCCGACTGGGCGTGGGAGTTCTGGAACAGCGACGGCAGCCGCGCCGAGATGTGCGGCAACGGCGCGCGGTGCTTCGCCCGCTACATCCAGCGGCTCACCGGAGCGAAGGATCGGGTGACGTTTGAGACCGTCGCGGGCGTCATCACCGCCACCTTCCAGGGCGAGCGGGTGACGGTGAACCTCACGCCCCCGCACAGCCTGCGCCTCAGTGAGCAGATTTCGCTCTCCATCGGCCCCACGACCGTTCACTCGCTCAACACCGGCGTCCCGCACGCCGTGATTTTCGTGCCGGACGCGGACAAGGCGATGGTCCACCAGCTCGGGGCCGAGGTCCGCAATCACGCCCACTTCAAGCCGAAGGGCACGAACGTGAACTTCGCGCAGGTGCTCGGCCCGAACCACATCCGCGTCCGCACCTACGAACGCGGCGTCGAGGGCGAAACACTGGCCTGCGGCACGGGCGTGAGCGCGGCGGCAATGATTGCCTCGCGCGTGCAGGGCTTCACCTCGCCCGTGAAAGTGCTCGTCCAGGGCGGCGACACGCTGGAGGTCAGCTTCAAGTCCAGCGGCGAAACCTTCTCCGACGTGCGCCTCAACGGCCCGGCGGACTTTGCGTTCGTGGGACAAGTGGAAGTCTGAGCCCGGCAATTCGGACGGAGGCACCTTCTCCTCAACCGCAGGAGAGTTCAGTTCGTCCGCCGTTGCACGAATGGCGCGGACACAGACCAAGACGAGTCTGAGGCCTCACAGACGCCGGTTCCATTCGGCAAGTCCATAACGCTCGCGCACCAAACGCCGTGTCTCCTGTTCCGGCCAGGGCTGATCGGATGCGCGTGCCTGCCACGACTCGGCGAGGGCGTGTTTCACAGCACTCGCCGGCAGCGGGAGGTTCACGAGAAAATCACGATGCGGACGCGCCAGGCGGTAGCCAGGCTGACGCGGAGGCTGCGGAGGCAGATACTTCTCCAACAGCGAAAAAACGAACCCCAGGAGCAGGGTTCCATGAAACAGCAGATGTGTGCGCCGGCGGCGCTGGGCGTTGCCGGAGAACTTCCGTCCCCGCCAGACCAGGTCCGTGTCCCCGTCAACCCCGACAGGGCTCCCCAGCAAACCTGACAACGCCCCGACGTTCCGGCCGAGGATGAAGTCGTTCGATTTCGTCACGCTCTGCAACGCCGGATTGGAGGATACTTCGATCACAAGCGCGAAGTTCAGGCAGCCCGGCCCTTGCAGAACGGTCCCGCCGCCGCTGCACCGGCGCAGGACCGGCACGCCATCAGCCTCGCAGGCAGAAAGGTTCACCTCCCGCGCCACCTCGTTGCCATGGCCGACGACGACGAAGGGCGCTGGCGATTCCCAGAACCGCAACGCCATCCCGCCCCGCGCCTCACAGTCGTCCAACAGCGCTTCGTCACACGCTAGGTTTTCGGCGGGTGTCGGCAGCGTGAGATCGAGCAGTTGCAAGGGTGTGGATTGAAGCACGCAAGGGTGATGGAGAACAGCGCGGAAGACTCGCGTCAACAGCGCGGAAAATTGTTCAAGTGGACTTCGATGCGCGGTAGCCCGCGAGTCGAAAGTAGAGGTTCGCCATCCACTTCGGCAGATAATCCTTCACCGAGAGCTTCATCGCCTGCCAGACACAGCGCCGAAGGAAATTGGCAGTGAGAAAGCTCCGTCCCTCCGAACGCGACAACGCCAGCCAAAGCATCGGCCAGCCGAAGAGGTAGAGCTCGCCGCTGTCGCGCACAAGAGCCATCACGTCCGCGTTCTCGGGACGATTGAGGTGATCCAGCAAGCTGATCAACACTTGGCGATGAAGGTCCGCCTGCTTCCGCCCCCGTTTGTAGTAGGATTCCGCGTGGACATAAAACGTCGCAAGCGGCTCTGGGATGAAACAGACACCTTGACGGAAGGCAGCAACGTAAAAGGTGAACCAGTCAGAATGCCAGCGCAGCTCCGGCAGGAACATTCCAGCGCGAATGAAGGCGGCGCGGCGGATGACGGCCGTGTTTGGCGCGAGATGCAAAGCTCCGGATCGTCCGAGAGCGACCAAATCGGTTGGAGAGAGGTAACAGGGCCGGTCGCCCATGCCCACACCCGTGTGCCAGTTCAACCCGGTGGCCACTTCACGAAAATCGCTGATGCCGCAACTGAACGCGGCCTGTGGATGCCGGGACAGGAGCGGCAGGGACTTTTCAAACAACGTCGGATGCGAGGTGTCGTCCGCAGGGGCGAAGAAAATCAGTTCACCGCGAGATGCCTCCACACCCCGGTTCACCGTGAAAACCACGCCGCGGTTCTGGTCATTGCGAAGCAGCCTGACATGTGAATGCCGCCGGCAGTAGCCCTCAATCAGCGCCACGCTGCCATCGGTTGATCCGTCATCCACAACCAGTATCTCCAGCGGCTGCACGGTCTGAGCCAGTAGCGCGTCCAAACAATGCGGCAGCAGTTTTGCGTGGTTGTAGTTGGGAACGACGACCGAGAGCGAGGGCGGGTTCATGCGCAACCGGATGCTGCGGTCTTCTGGAGCACAACAAAGTGTGACGGCATCCCCCAGCTTTGTATAAACCCGGCATCGGTCCGGCAAAACTCCGAGATGCTGTCGGCACTGCCCCGGGTCAGAAGGGGGAACAGCCGCTGATAACTTCGAACCGTTTGCAGGGAAGCTGCGCGGTCGGCGGACTCTGCGAGCACCGAATCCGACTGAAGCAGAGCCTCCAGCCGGGCAAGATGCTCAACGCAGCGCTCCGCGGCGGCACCGTCGTAGCGGTCGATCAATCCATCCGTCAGGCTCAACAAATCCCACAGCGCAGTCTCCAGGCCGGGTTCGTTTCGCGCGAGGAAGTGCTTTCTGCCGAAAAGATGACTAAGCCGGCTGCGGGCGACATAATCGGCTCTCAGGCGGGCGAGCGCTTCTGACGGCAAAGTGCGCTTGAACCAGTGAACTTCCAGCGTATCCGCGTAATGCGGCCAGGAGGAATACAAACTCCAGCCTGCAGCGTGCGCCTCGTCGCACAACGCGCGTGGCTCGGGAAAGTATTTCAGCCGGACGAAGGGGTTCACCAACACATCCATCGTCCACGATTCCATCCGGCGTTTGTGGGGAATGGAATCCCACTTGGGCTGGAACAATGCTTCGGCCGCTGGCTGCGGGGCCAGCCCGGTCAGAGTGCGATAGCGGGCATGGACGACCTTGAGCATCAGCTCCATGAAGGAGCCGTAGGCCTCGCAGTAGAAGACGACAAGGAAGCCGCCGGTGCGCGTCAACTGCGCGCATTTGTCCAACCACAGGCGCGTCGGCAGGATCGTGTAGATGAACCCCTCGGCATCCACCACGTCGAATCGCTCCGCTTCGCTGGTGGGGACTGGAAACTGAAGCACATCCTGTGGATGCAGCGCCTGAAGCCGGGCGGTTTGCTGGAAACGGGCGAAGTAATCGCGAATGGTGGCGTGCGCCTTTTCATGGGGTTCGGCCAGCGTGCAATTCGCGCCCCAAAGTGCGAACACCAGTGAGTTTTCCCCCGCATCCGGACCGAATTCCAGCAACCTCGCGCCCCGGAAGAGCTGGGGTGGCAGTTGCAACTTGTCCGTGAAGAGGCGGCGGCGATGCTCCTCATGGGCAACAAGGTCGGACTCGCCTTGGAAGTGCCCGACGGTGGGCAGGACACTTTGCTGGCGATAGTAACCGTAGAGGGTGTCGTTCATTCTGGTGACTTCGGAAAGGTGAGTTTGTTGGCAAGGCTGCCCTGCCAGAGCAGGGAAAGCCCCCCGTCCACGACAATTTCCTGGCCCGTAATGAAGGCCGCGCCGGAGCTGCACAGGAACCCGACCGCGTCGGCAATGTCACGCGGCGCGCCCATCCGGCCAAGCGGCGTAACACGACGGTAGAGTGCGTGCAGCGCTTCGTTTTTCCGGTAAAACTCCCGCGCCTCGTCCTTGAGCACAATTCCAGGTGTGACGCAATTAACACGGATGCCTCGCGGAGCGAGTGAGCACGCGTAGTAGCGGGCCATCTGCCGCAACGCAGCCTTGGCGGCGTGGTAGCCGACGGGTTGCTCGCCCGCGACAAGACGGCTCGCATTGGAGCCAACAATGACGATGGAATTCGGCGCTTTGCGCTTCGCCCGCACAAATTCACCACACAGCCTCTCAATGGCAATTTTGGTGGCGGTGAGTGAAACATTCAACTCACCCTCCCACTCATCCCCCTCACCCCGGAAGCGCTGGAGAAAAATCAGGTTCGTCAACCGCCCGTTCTGTCTCACCGCCCCGGCCAGCGCGTGCAGCAGCGCGCTTTTGTCAGCCAGATTCACGCTTTGACTCCACACACCGGCCTCTTCGGACTTGCGCCGCCCCAGCACCGTGACGCCGTGCCCGGCGTGCAGGAAAAACTTCACCACCTCACGGCCGATACCACGCGTCCCGCCGACAACCAAAGTGTGAACCTTTGTTTTCATGCCACTGTTGTAACGCCTCGGATGATCCTCAGCTCCGGGAGCGGCACGATGAAGCGCCCGCCCTGGTCCAGGTATGCCTGGTTCTTCCTTTGAAACGGCTCCAGGAACCGCCAGGCCAGCACCAGCACGTAGTCCGGCTTCCGGTCGTAGAGCGCCTGCATCGGCAGCACGGGCGTGTGGTAGCCAGGGCTGAAGGTGCCTTGTTTCCTGGGATTGTCATCCACGACGAACTCGATGAACTCACCGATCTCGAAATGATGCGTCAGCGTCGTCACCGCGTTCGCAGCACCGAAGGCGGCGATGCGTTTTCCCTGCTGCCGCAGGCCGCGCAGCAGTGTCAGCAGGTCCTGCTTCAACTTCTCGATGCGGGCTCCATAGACGTGATGGGCCGCGAGGGTGTGGATGCCCGCCTCGGTTTCCCGGCGGATGAGTTCGCCCACCGAACTTTCCGTCGCACGGCCGCTGTTTGCGTGACAAACCAGGCCGCGCAGGGACCCGCCCTTGGTCGGGATGTGCTTCGCCGCGAAGAGCCGGAGGCCGTGCCGCTCGCAAAACTTCTGCATCGGCTTCACGGAATGATAGTCGAGATGCTCGTGATAAATCGTCTCGAACAGGAGGTTCTGGATGATGGGAAGCTGGTATCCCGTCTCGAACACAAAGACACCTTCCGGGGCGAGCAATTCGCCGATTCCATCGAAGGCGTCACCCACCTGGTCGATGTTCGCGATGACGTTGTTCGCACAAATGATGTCGGCGGGTCCGCGTTCGCGTTTCAGCCGGCGGGCAAGCTCGGTGGTGAAATACTCCGGCAGCGTCTCGACACCGGATTCCGTCGCGCGCCGGGCCACTTCCCGCGCCGGGTCGATGCCCAGCGTCCGCAGCCCGTGTGCCTGAAAGCAACGGAGCAACGTGCCGTCGTTGCTGCCCAGTTCCATGACCAGGCCGTTCGCCGGCGGCCGTGCGACAGCCACCATGTCGGCGGCGTATTGCTTGTAATGCTGGTCAAGCCCAAGTGAGGTCGAGGTCGTGTAGATGTAGCTGCGATAGAGGATTTCCGGGTCCACCACGTCCAGCAGTTGCGCATGTCCGCAGTTGCGGCAAAGAAACAGGTCGAGCGGGAAGCACTCCTGGGGCACGTCCTTCAGCTCCGCAGGCACGAAGCCATCGGCGATGGGCATGGGCCGGAGGCGCAACGCCAGATCAAGTTCGGCACTGCCACAAAGTCGGCAGGTGGTGCGGCGGAAACAGGACTTGCTCATCGGATGAAATTCAACTTTCAGGATTGCGGCCGCGTTTGAAGGCGGCGACGGCTTCCGTCACCCGCCGGGTGAAGGCTCCCACCGCGTCGGGTTGATCTTCCGTCGGAGCCCACGGGGCGAAGATCGTGTCTTCCCGCCTGAACGGCCCGCCGGTGGTTTCGTGGAATACAAACACCGGAGAGCTGATCAGCAACGTGTGATAGACCGGCCCGGCAACCCGGTAGAAGAACCGTCCGTCCGTGCGATACTCGCCCAGCGTGACCACATCGCGGAGCGAGCCGTCTTCGTGAAAGAACACCGCGTCCGCCGTGCCCTCGATGACATGAAGCGACTCGCACTTGTCCACATGCTTGTGCGGCCGCACGTAGCAGCCGCGCTCGTGGACGATGAACATCTCGTGCAGCCGGTCGCCGCTGTCCGGATGCGCGCAGATCCGCTTGCGACGCCGGGGATTCTGCGCCGCCTCCACCTTCAACGCCTCGATGTCCGCCCCGGCGATCTGAACGATGCTGTCGGCGGCGAACACCACTTCCGCGTTGTAGGGTTTGAGCTGCACGCGCAGACCTTTTCAAGCTGGCTTCTCAATGACAAGCGCGTTCCGGCTCGCCGGGAAGATGGACGCGATGCGCCCGCCCCGCCCGACGAACTCATGGTTCCGCGCAATGACTTTTGGCTCCGCCTCGGGGCTGACGGCCAGCAGACAGAGCTTGATGTTCTCCGTGAGCAAACTGGACGAGCCGCGGATCGGCAGCCGCGCGCCGGGCAGGAAATGGTTTTGCTTGTGCGGATTGTCGTCCGCCAGAAACTCGACGAACTCCGCCAGCCCTAGCAGGTGAATCCACGTGCAGGCCAGATGTCCCGCGCCCAGCACGGCGATCTTTCCGTGACGCGCCCGGAAGTCCGTCAGAAACCGGCGCATCTCCTCACGCCGGGCAGGCAGCGATTCGGCGAACGCCCGCGCCCGCCTCTGCTCGGCGGCGAGCGTTTCCTTCGAGGCCACCGCAGCCGGCGCGCCCGCATCCGTCCGCGTCACGCCTACGAGGCAGTTCTCGAATGGATACGGGTGAATTGAAAAGTTCACGAGCGCCGCGCCGCCGCTGGAAACCGTGCTCTGGAACGTCGCCGGGGTAAAATAGACCGTGTGCTCCTCCCACAGCGTCGTGATGTCCCTGAGATCGAACGCCAGCGTGCAGTCCGGCACTTCGAAGACCACGTGGCCGCCGGGTTTCGCCAGCGCGCGCACCGCCGTGATGAAACCGCGCAGATCGTGCGCATGTTCCAGAATATGCCGCGCGATGACCAAGTCCGCCCCTCCCCGCTTCGCGGTGATTGTCGCCGCCCGTGCCAGGTCGAGCCGGGCCTGGATGGATTCCACGCCGCAGCCTTTCCGCGTGATGCCAAGATCGGCTTCCATGTCCAGCCGCCATGCAGTCAGGCCGCGCCGCTGCATCCGGGCCAGCAACGTGTCGTCCTTGAAACTCACTCCTGCGCACACGGCGCCGGGTTTCAATCCCGGCAGGCAGGCCAACGTCTCCGCGACCGCATCCAGATGGCCCTCCGGTTCGTTGTAGGCAATCCAGTCCACCGCCGGCACCAGCTCCGCCGCCGGCACCGGATCGAGCGTCTGCACCAGCCCGCACGCGCCGCACTGGCCGATGACCATCGGGTGCGCAAACTCCGGCGCATCCGCCGTGGTGAGGTAGCGGTTGCAAATGGGATGCGGACCGTAATCACGCAGCAATTCCACTGCGGGGGCCTGGCAGGCAGAACAGGTTCTCATGATGAAATCAGGTGGTTGCGAGGTGCTGTGAAGCCATCGTCAGACGGACGCCTTCGCCCAGGTCTGTAAACTGGAGATCCGGCAGAAGTGCGCGCAGCCGGGCATTGTCGAACCCGTGGTCCGCCTTTCCCTTCGAGCGCGGACGCTGCGTCACGGGACGACTTGATGACACGCACTGCTCCACCGCCGCAACGGCGTCGAGATAGTTGTAACTGCGGCCGCTCGCAAGGTTCAGCACGCCGGCGCAATCCTGAAACAACACTTCGCCGAGCGCCTGCACCGCGTCCGCCACGTAGACGAATTCGCGCTGCTCCGTCCCGTCGCCCCACAGCACGATGGGTTCGCCACGCAGGGCCGATTTTATGAAACCCGTCGGGCCGTAACCGCCCTGGTCGCCGGGACCGTAGATCAGCGGCGGGCGGACGCACAGCAGCGCCGTGTGACCATTTTGTTCCGCCGCCTTCCTCAACAGCAGTTCCGACGCGAGCTTTGCCATGCCGTAGTAGGAGGTCGCGCGCGGCGCGGTTTCCTCCGTGATGCGCGTGTTCGTCGTCTCTTCCCCATAGACCGCCGCAGAACTGAGGTAAACAAACCGCGCGACCGGATGCTGCGCGAGCACTCGCGAGAGGTTCGTGGAGATTTTGAGGTTCGCCGTGAAACTGTCGAGGTTGTCGCCCAGCTGCCGCTTGATGGCTGCCAGCGAGATGACCGCCGCGTCCCGCGTGAACAGACCCGCCAGCCGCGCCGCGTGCTCCTCATTCGTGAGGTCCAGAGCCGGCAGGGCGCGGCCCACGATTTCCGTGCCGGGAGAAATTTCTTTGAGCCGCCTGCAAAGTTGGGTGCCGATGAAGCCTCCGCTCCCCAACACCACGATGCGGCTGAACTCCGGCTTCTTCCCCGCGTTGAGGCACTCGCTCATCCGTGGCTCAACGAGACGGCGGTTCGTCCATCCAGACGAGACAGCGCCCGGCGGCGCGGCCCTGCTTCAAGTCGTCGATGGCCTCGTTGATGTCGTCGAGGCGGTAACGTTTGCTCACCAGACCGTCGAACTTGAGCTTCCCCGCCTGATGGAGCCGCACGAGTTTCGGGATGTCCACCTCGGGCCGGCAGTCGCCACCTTCGGAACCGGTCAGCACTTTTTTGAAGTGCAACGGCAGCGTGTAAAAACTCGGATGCCGCGCGCTCTTTGCCGGAACGCCGACGAGAATGACCCGGCCCTGCGACGCCGTCATCTCGTAGGCTTGCTCGATGATGTCCGCGAGGCCGGTGTTCTCGATGGCCACATCCGCGCCCGCCGCGCCAACGATCTTGCGGACTTCCTCGACGAGATTCACGCCGCGCGCATTGAGCGTGTGCGTCGCCCCGAGCTTCCTGGCCAGCGCCAGTTTGTGGTCGTGCAAGTCCACGCCGATGATCGGGTGAGCGCCGACCATCGCGGCGAACTGCACGAGGTTCAACCCCACGCCGCCGGTGCCGAGAATGACGATGCTCTCGCCGATGCCGAGCCTGGCGTTGTTGTTCAGCACGCCCATCGCGGTCGTGACCGCGCAGCCGAAGAGCGCGCCGGCCTCGGCGTCGAAGTCCGCCGGGATGCGCGTGACGCGATTTTCGGAGACGACGGAATACTCGCCGAAGGTCGTGATCCAGCCGGAGTTGATCTTGGGGAAACGCTTCGACGTGTAGGCCGCCACCGGCCCCTGCAGACCCGCGCCCTTGCGCCAGTGACACACAACGCGGTCGCCGGGCTTTACGTTCGTCACGCCTTCGCCGACTTCCTGCACGGTGCCGGTCGCCTCGTGACCGAGCAGGTGCGGGAGAAATTTGTCCGGGCCCTTCGCGCCCTCGATCTCATTGATCTGCGCGCCGCAGATGCCGCTGCAATGGATCTTCACGAGCACCTGCCCGAAGCGCAGCGGGCCGGACTCGATTTCTTCAATCACGAGCGGCTGCTTCAGCTCGGTGAGAATGGCTGCCCTGAACTTCATGCGTGATGTGAAACCCGCTGTTTACTCGAAGTAAATGAACTCGTAGTCGCCGGTGAAACCGAAGTGGTTGTAGAGCCAGATCCACTCCGCGGTGTCGAAGAACGACTCGGCGGTCAGCGCCCAGCACTGGAGGTTGAACTGCTCCTGCTCGTTGCGGTAGCTCTCCAGCATCACGTAGCCGCGCTTGCCCACGCGCTCGACTTCCGCCAGGGCGGTCTTCAGCTCGAAGATGCGGAGGTTGTGGAAGCAGCCCAGCGAGATCACGAGGTCGAAATGCTTGTCTCCCCACGGGTAGGCGTCCTGCGCACGGTAGCGCATGAGCTTTGGGCGCACCGGCTCCGGCGCGGTGGCCATGCCGTGCTTCGATATGTCGAAGCCGACCAGCTCCGCATTCGGCAGCAACTGCTGGAGTTCGTAGAGCAGGTGCGCCTTGCCGCAGCCCACATCGAGGATCTTCGCGTCCGGCTTGAGCTGGTAGTGGGCGATCATCTGCTCCGCCACGGCCTTCCAGCGCCCGTCGTATTTGTAGCCGCCGTAGCCGAAGCGCCGGTCGCCATCCCAGTAGTCGAACTCGTATTCCTTGGCCTTGAGCATGCAGGCGACCTTGTCGTCCACCATGCGGTCAATGTATTTGCGCGCCGTCCGCTTGTGCAGCGGCGTGAAGAAGTTCATCAGTTGGCCCATAGGTCAGGAAAGTGTCAGGGTGGAACAGGTGTGAAGAAAGCGGAATCTGCCGGCAAAAATGTTCAGGCGGACCGAGTCGCCAGGCTTCGCCGTCATCACAAGAGCGGGCCGATGAGGCTCGCGATCACGGACGTCAAGTTGTGCTCGTTGTTCCATCAGGCCGGGACAATTGGCGCGGAATGAATACCGGACCGCAGGCGCCAGGGGAAGTCGGGAAGTGGCTGTAGATGCGGCTTCCTCCAGACCCGCATTCTTCCGAACTGGCAACGGAAGACCTGTTTCCGGCATAGTCCCCCGGCGACCGGGCTGCTGCCAGAACACAGATCACTTTCTCCACATGGACATCAAACGCGCCATCATCACCGCCGCCGGCAAGAGCCAGCGCACGCTCCCGCTCCAGTCCCTCGTGGACCGCGACGGCCAGACCAAGACCGCCCTGGCCATCATCATCGAGGAAGTCCTCGCGGCGGGCATCGAGGAGCTGTGCGTCGTGGTCTGCCCCGGCGATGAGAAGGCTTACCGCGCCGCAGCCGGTGAGCACGCGAAGCGCCTGGAGTTCGTCGAGCAGAAGCAGCCGCTGGGCTACGGCCACGCGGTGTCGTGCGCGGCGAAGTTCGCCGGGAAGAAGCCGTTCCTCCTGCTCGTCGGTGACCATCTTTACGTCAGTGGCGAAGTCCGCCGGTGTGCGCAGCAGCTTGTCGAGGTCGCGGCCAAGGAGGATTGCGCCGTGTCCGCCGTGCAGGCCACGCACGAGAGCAAGCTGCCTTACTACGGTGCAGTGGGCGGACGCCTCGTCGCCGCGCGCAAGGGCCTCTACGAAATCACCGAGGTCGTCGAGAAGCCCACCCCCACAGAAGCCGAGCAGCGGCTGATCGTCCCCGGCCTGCGCGCGGGCCACTACCTCTGCTTCTTCGGGATGCACGTTCTCACGCCGACCGTCATGGCGTTGCTGGCGGAGGAAGTCGCTGCGGCCGGCACACGCGGCGGCGTCCACCTCTCCGCCACGCTGGCCAAGCTCGCGCGCAAGGAGCGTTACCTCGCCGCCGAACTGACCGGTCGCCGCTACGACATCGGCGCGCACTACGGCCTGCTCACCGCGCAACTCGCGCTGGCCCTCAGCGGCAAGGACCGGGATGAAGTGCTGACGGGGCTGGTGGAGCTGCTGGCGCAGCGGGCGAAGTGAGGAAGCAAATCAGGGTAGGACAATCCTCAATTCACCCCATGCTCGTTGATCTCATCACTTCCCGAAAAGCGGCCAGGCGCAACGCCTCGCTCGACGCGCAGTGCCGCGACCTCACCGCCGCCCAACTCCTCGCCGAGTGTGCCGAACTCGACGCCTTCCGCCGTCGCGCGGACAACCTCTACGAACGCGTCCGCGCCCTCTTCTTCCTCTACGCCATCCATCGGTTTCATTTGCCGGCAAAGCTGGTAGTCGCCGAGGTGAGGAGGCGGATTCCTAAGACTGACAATGCCACCGAGGTCCGCCTCCTTACCTCGGCGGCTACGGGCCTCATCCCGTTCGGTGGCTACGAGCAGCTCCTCCACCGCCGCTTCGAAGAGGCGATTGACACCTTCCTCGCCGCGCAAGCCAAGCACGGCCCCAGCGACGGCCTTTGCTCCGCGCTCGCCAACGCCTATCACCGCCTCGCCTTCCAGACGCTCGCGGACCAGGTCCGCCGCAGCGTCCGCAGCGTGCGCGGCAACCAGTGGATGTTCCGCGTCGGTCATCCCGCCGACCAGCCACTCCGCCTCCGCCCCGAGCTGCTTCAGCGCGCGCCCGACGGCACCTACCCGATTCTCCGCGAGCTGACGCCCGTGCGCATGGACCTCACGCACTCGGCGTGGAGCGATATCTTTTTCCTCGGCATGGATTTCCCCGAAGGCGCGAAGGTGCTCAACGTCTCCGTGGACCTCGGCATCCACGGCCGCGATACCGCGCCGCGTCCGCCCGTCAGCGCGTGGCTCCGCGTGCTCGACGAGCCGGTGCTGCGCCTCACCTCGGTGGACTTGGGTGCTACGGCGGACCTCACCGCGCTGTCCGACGTGTTTGATTTCGCGAAGGATTACCTCGGCCTGCTCAAGGCCGCCGTCATCGCGGCGGGCGTTGTGCCGCCGGGCATTGAAGGCAGCGGGCAAAGCCTCGCCGAACTGCTCGCGCGCATCGTCGGGCCGGGGCGCGGTTTGGAACTCGTCTCGTGTGTGAACGACATTCCCAAAGGCTCACGCCTCGCCGTCAGCACGAACTTGCTCGGCTCGCTCGTGAGCGTGCTCATGCGCGCGACGGGACAGGCCTCGTCGCTCACCGGAGAATTGCAGGAGAATGAGCGCCGCATCGTGCTCGCCCGCGCGTTGCTGGGCGAATGGCTCGGCGGCTCGGGCGGCGGCTGGCAGGACAGCGGCGGCGTCTGGCCCGGCATGAAGCTCATCGAGGGCGTCATCGCCGGCGAAGGCGACCCCGAGTTCGGCGTCTCTCGCGGCCGGCTCATGCCGCAGCACCGCATCCTCAACCTCGACGACGCCTCCGCCGAGACGCGCCGCAAACTGCAAGACTCCCTCGTGCTCGTTCACGGCGGCATGGCGCAGAACGTCGGGCCGATTCTCGAGATGGTCACGGAGAAGTATCTCCTGCGCTGCGAAGCCGAGTGGCGCGGACGCCAGGACGCGCTTCGCATCCTCGACGAAGTCCTTGCCGCGCTGAAGGCCGGCGACATCCGTGCCCTCGGCGCCGCCACCACGCGCAACTTCCGCGAGCCGATTCAGGCCATCATCCCGTGGGCCTCGACTTACTTCACCGAGCAGCTCATCGAGCGCGTCGGTCGCGAGTTCGGCGATGACTTCTGGGGCTTCTGGATGCTCGGCGGCATGAGTGGCGGCGGCATGGGCTTCATCTTCGCGCCCGGGCGAAAGGCCGAGGGCCAGCGGCGCTTGCAGGAAATCATGTCCGCGACAAAGCGTGAATTGCAGCACGCGCTGCCGTTCGCGATGGAGCCGGTGGTCTTCGACTACGCCATCAACGAGCGCGGCACCTGTGCCGACCTCCTCGCCACCGACGCCGCGCTGATGCCTTCCGGTTACTACGCGCTGACCGTTCCGAGCCTGCTCCGCACCGACCGCCAGGAACTCCCCGCCGCGCGCCGCGCCGAGTTGGACAAGTTTGCCGCCGCCTGCCGGGCCAAGCCCGAGCTGCGCGGCATGGTGCAGACCTTGTTCGACACGATGTTCCCGCGCTTGAAGGAGGAGAGAGCCGGCACGCAGACGCTCGACGAGTTGCTCGCCGCGAATGGCTTCGACCGCGAAGCCCACGAAGCCATCCGCGCTGACTTGAAAAGCGGGCGCATAGGCCTCGCGCAGAACCGGCTGCCGGCCAACAGCGTCATCGAAGACGTCCGCCCGGAGGACGTGACCGACATGCGTGACGGGGCGCGAACGCAAACACTGCCCGAGGCAGCGGAGCCGCCCGCTGTAGTAGGCCGGGCTGCCAGCCCGGCAAGTAGCGCGGGCTGCCAGCCCGCAACTGATGCGGCTCATTCCGCAGCCATTGAGCCCGCCAGTCCTCCCGGCGGACTGGCAGTCCGCTCTACAACTTCGGGCCGGCGGCCCGAGCCACTGGCCGCGTCTGTGGGGCGCACCCGGTTCACCGCCTTCGACCCCAAACGCCCCGCCAGCATCTACCTCCGGCACCTGCCGCACTGGCGGCAGGATGGCGGGACTTACTTCGTCACCTTCCGCCTCGCGGACTCCCTGCCGCAGACGAAAGTTCGCCAGTTGCAAGAAGAGCGGGAGCAGTGGTTGAAGCGCTATCCCGGCACCCTGACCGCAGAGCGACGACGTGAGCTGTCCGAGTTTCTCTGGGAATGGCAGGAGCGCGAGCTGGACCAAGGTCACGGGAGCTGCGCGCTGACCCGCTCGGACATCGCCGACGTGGTCGAGGAATGTCTGCGGCACTTCGACGGTCAGCGCTACGAGCTTGGCTCCTTTGTCATCATGCCCAACCATGTCCACCTGCTGGTGCGTCCGGTGATGGGCCATGAGCTGACCAGGCTGCTGCACACCTGGAAGTCCTACACCGCCAAGGAAATCAACCGCCGCCTCGGTCGCACCGGCACGCTGTGGCAGGAGGAGTCCTTCGACCACATCGTCCGCAACGAGGCGGAGCTGGACCGCTACGGGCGCTACATCGAGGCCAATCCGGCCCAGGCGGGCCTGGCCAAGGGCGCGTATCGGCTCGGTTGGGGCAGTGCCGCGCTTGCGCCCGAAGCCGGTGCCACAGTAGGCCGGGCTCCCAGCCCGGCAGGTAGTGCGGGCTGCCAGCCCGCAGCCTCGGAGCCGTTGCCACCGCCAAAGGGCGCAGGAAGCGGACTGGCAGTCCGCTCTACAACCTCGGGCCGGCGGCCCGAGCTACTACGGGAGCGCGGGCTCGCCGCTCTCCGCAATGGTGAAGCCGCCGTGGTCACGCTGGCTGCCGGAGCCGCCAGCCGTTGGACTCAAGGCGCGGGCGTGGTGAAGTCGCTGCATCCATTCTGCAAACTCGGCGGACGGCACCGCACGTTCCTCGAAGTTCACCTTGCCAAGTCACGGAAGGTCGCCCGGCTCGCGGGCAAGTCCGTCCCGCACGTGGTCACGACGAGTTACCTCACGCACGCTCCGCTTTCGGAGTTCCTCGGGGCGAACCAAAACTACGGCTACGACGGCTCGCTGCTCCTGAGCCGGGGCGCGAGCGTCGGCCTGCGTCTGGTGCCGACGGCGCGCGATCTGCGCTTCGCGTGGGAGGAGATGCCGCAGCAGGTGCTCGACGAGCAGCAGCAGAAAGTCCGCGACTCCTTGCGCGCCGCGCTCCTGCGCTGGGCCGAGTCCGCCGGCGAAGCCACGGACTACCGCGACAACCTGCCGCTCCAATGCCTCCACCCCGTCGGCCACTTCTACGAAGTCCCAAACCTGCTGCGCAACGGCACGCTCGCCGCGCTGCTCCGCGAGCGTCCACAGCTCAAGACCTTGCTGCTGCACAACATTGACACCACCGGCGCAAACCTCGACCCGGCGTTGCTGGGCCAGCATCTCGCGAGCGGGGCGACCTTGAGCTTCGAGGTCATCACGCGCCGGCTCGATGATCGCGGCGGTGGTCTCGCGCGCGTGGACGGGCGCACGCGGCTGGTCGAGGGTCTCGCGATGCCGCACGAGGAGCTGGAGTTTGGCCTGAGCTATTACAACACGCTGACAACATGGATTGACGTGGATGGTTTTCTGCGCGCGCTGGGTCTGACGCGCGAAGACATTCTGCGTAGCCGCCGAGGTCAGGAGGCGGAATTTGGTGAAACCACGAAATCCGCCTCCTCACCTCGGCGGCTACAGGACGAGGCAGACACGAAAATCACCGCCGCAATCCGTGCGCTTGCCGCGAAGGTGCCGACTTACATCACCACGAAAGACGTGAAGAAGCGCTGGGGCCACGGGCAGGAAGACGTTTTCCCCGTCGCGCAGTTCGAAAAGCTCTGGGGCGATCTCACCGCCCTGCCGGAGATTGATTCGCGCTTCCTCGTCGTGGACCGCGCCCGCGGCCAGCAGCTCAAGGATCAGGCCCAGCTCGACGGCTGGCTCCGTGACGGCTCGGCGGCTTACGTCGAGAGCCTGTGCGCGTGGGAATGATTCACGGCGGGAAGCCGATGGCCAGTTTCACGGCGGAGTATTCCGGGTGAATCTTGCCATCGCGGGTGCGGATGATGAGCTCGGGCTCCGTCCAGGTCTGCCCGCGAAACCACTCGGGCAAATCCGTCGCGCGCATCATGCCGAACAGGCCAACCAATGGTGCTTCGCCTTCGCGGAACACGACCGGACGCCGGCGCACGATGACCAAACCCGCCTCGCGCGCCCCGGCCTCCACACGCGCCTGTTGCGCTGGTTCGTAGGGAAACACGCAGGCGAAGAATCCACCAAGCGCAAGGTGGCGTGCCGCCGTGCTGCAATAGTCCGCCACCGTCCCGCGCAGCTCGAAGCGGCAGGCGAGCTTCTGCGGATGATCGCTCTCCACGCCGGTGCCGGGCGGAAAATACGGCGGGCTGCCGGTGATGAGGTCGAAACGCTCCTCCGCTCGCAGCGCGTCCGGGCTGCGGAAATCGCCCTCGCGGATTTCGTAGCGGTCCTCGACGCCGTTGAAGCACGCCGACTTCCGGGCCAGCGCCACGCTTGCCGCCTGTGCCTCCACCGTCACCAATCGCGCGCCGGCCAACCGCCACGCCACGATCATCCCCACCGTGCCGATGCCGCTGCCGAGGTCCAGCGCCGTGCGCGCCGTGGGACACCAGCTCGTGCCATACCACGCTGTGAGAATGTCGTCCGTTGAGAAGCGATGACCATCGCGCAATTGGAACAGGCGGAAGTGCCCGCTGATGGCGTCCAGCGTCTCGTCCGGGGCGACGGTCAGGCCGGCGCTCAAGCCCGGCGGCACCGGGCCTGGTTTGGCCCAGCCTTTGAAATGCGTTTCAGCAGTCACGGGATTGAGAATAGGGACAGACGATTCGGTGGCCAAGCTGTCGTAATTGCAGCCTACGACGGCCTCGCCTCACTCGTAGCGCAGCGACTCCACCGGGTCGAGGTTTGCGGCCTTGATGGCGGGATAGGTGCCAAAGGCGATGCCGACAACGGAGCAGATGACCAGCGCGATGACGGCCCAGTCGAGGGGGAAGACGGGCGGGAGCTTCAGGTAGAGCGCGCCGAGGTTGCCGCCCACGATGCCGAGCGCGATGCCGATGACGCCGCCGATTTCACAGATGACGACGGCCTCCACGAGGAACTGCGTGAGGATGTTCCGCTTCTTCGCCCCGATGGCGCGGCGGATGCCGATCTCGCGGGTGCGCTCGGTCACGGAGACGAGCATGATGTTCATGATGCCAACGCCGGCGGCCAGGAGGGCGATGCTGCTGACCACCGCCACGCCCGCGCGGATGGCCAGGGTGAGGTCCCGGAACTGCGCGATGAGCGAGTCGTTGGATGAGATTTCAAAATCGTCCGGCTCGCCGGGCGGGACTTTGCGGGCCTTGCGCAGGACGCCGCGCACCTGCTCCATGGTGTCGTCCATGTCGCCCTGGCCGTGCGCCTGGACGTAGAGCGACAGGCTGCGCCATTGCGTGCCGCCAAAGCGGTTCAAGCCCGTGGTGATGGGGATGAGGATGAAGTTGTCCTGCGCCTGCCCGCCAAGGCCGCCCTTGGGTTCGAGGTAGCCGACGACATGGTAGTTCACACCCATGAACTTGACGCTCTCACCGAACGGCGAGCCCTGGGGAAAGAGCTTCTTCATCACCGTGTTGCCCAGCACGCAGATGTTGCGTGAGCTGTCGAGATCCCCGGGCAGGATCCCCCTGCCCGCTTCGACGATCCAGTTCCGCGCGGCGAAGGCCTCCGGCGTGACGGCGATGACGCCGACATCAGGGTTCGTGGTGTCGAAGCGTGAAGCCACCTCGCCCGAGGCCACCGGCGCTTCGGCGGCCACGCTCCGGGCGCGCGTGGCCTGGTCACGCAACGCATGCCAGTGCGACAGGGTGAGGTTCTTGCGGCGGCGATATTTCTCCCAGCCAGACGGCCCCTCAAAGGAGATCGCCGGCCACCGCTCGATGGTGAAGGTGTTCGCACCCAGCCCGCTCAACTCGCCCTCGATGTTCTGCTGGAGGCCGCGCATCGCGGTCATCACCAGGATGATGCTGAACACGCCGACGGTGACGCCTACGAGCGTCAGCGCGGAGCGGAGCTTGTGCGCGGCCAGCGCGGCCAGGGCCATGACGCAGCTCTCCACCGCCTCGATGCGAAGGAGGGCGAAGGTGGAGGGACGGGCACGGGTGCTCACGAGGGGAAACAAACGGGAATGTCCGCCATCCCGACTCGAAACGGCAGGGGAAAGACCGGCGGCACGGGCTGCTCTTCCATGCCGGCATTTCGGATCGCAACGACTGCCATGCCCGCAAACTGCGGGAAAGCCGGCGGAGGCACGAGCAAAAATCCGGGGAGGTTGTGCTTGCCAAAGTGCGGCTCCTCCCTAGATTTGGCCGCTCTTGTGCCTATGACGTTATTTTCAATCGCAGGTTTGATCGCCCAGGCCGCTCCCGCGGGAGAGCCGGCGATCAACCCCAAAGCCCAGATGATGCAGACCGTCGGCATGATGGTCATCATGCTGGTGGCCTTTTACTTCATCCTCATCCGCCCGCAAAACCAGCAGCGCAAGAAGCAGGAGGAGATGATCAAGGCGCTCAAGAAGGGCGACAAGATCGTCACCAGCAGCGGCATCCTCGCCGTCGTGATCGCGGTCAAGGACCGCAGCGTCAGCGTCCGATCCGAGGACACCAAGATGGAAATCCTCAAGTCCGCCGTCGCCCAGGTTGTCGAGGACTTCGACAAGGCCGACCCGGCGGTCACCCCTCCCGCCGCCGCGAACAAGTAGCCTGCGACCCACCTTCCCGCATTACCCGTCCATGCAACGCAACAATTTCTGGCGCGCCATCCTCGTCCTGTTCATCACCGCCTGGGCGGCCTACGAGATATACCCGCCCGCCGACCGCAACCTGATTGACGTCTTCGAGGAGCGCGCGACCCGCAAGGACACCAACTACAACGCCGTCGTCAAAAAGGCGCGCGAGCTGGACAAGCAGTTTCCCGAGCGCAACTTCGCCAATTTCCGCGACGCCATCGGCACCAACTCGCTGACGAACTTCGTCGCCTACAGCGTGGCCGGGGAAAAGGATCCCAACCGGACCATCCTGGGCCGCCTCCAGCGTGAGGCCTCCGGCAAGATCAAGCTCGGCCTGGACCTGCGCGGCGGCACGTCGTTCCTCGTGGGCGTGGACACGAACAAGATGGCGCAGACGGTGGACAAGAAGGCGCTCGTCAGCCAGGCCATCGAAGTCATCCGCAAGCGCGTGGACAAGTTCGGCGTGGCCGAGCCGATCATCGTCGCCGAGGGCGAGGACCGCATCGTGGTGCAGATGCCCGGCCTGAGCCAGGCCGAGCGCGACGCCGTGCGCGACGCGCTCACCAAGCCCGCCTTCCTGGAATTCCGCATGGTTCACCCCGACAGCGACCGGATGATGGCGCAGGGCCTCATGGCCCCGGGCCACGAAGTGCTGATGCAGCGCCGGAAAGGCCAGGACGGCCGGGATTATCTGGACCGCGTCCTGGTGAAGACCAAGGCCGAGCGCGGCCTGACGGGCAAATTCATCGAGCGTGCCGGAGTCATCCGCGACAACGTCTCGAACCGTCCGCAGATCACCTTCAAGTTCAATGCCGAGGGCGGCAGGATTTTCGGCGAACTGACCAAGGAGCACACCCGCGAGCGCATGGCCATCGTGCTCGACGGCGAGCTTTACTCCGCGCCGGTCATCAACGAGCCAATCCTCGGCGGCAGCGGCGTCATCAACGGCGACTTTGACCTGAAGGAAGCCTGGCAGCTCGCCAACGTGCTCGAGAATCCGCTCGAAACGCCCGTCCGCCTGCTCGACACCGAGGAAGTGGACCCCTCGCTCGGTCGCGATGCCATTCAGAGCGGCTTGAGCGCGGCGATCTACGGCACGCTCGCCGTCGCCATCTTCATGCTGGTGTATTACCGCAAGGCGGGCTTCGTGGCGGACGTCGCGCTGATCTTCAACAGCGTGATCCTGCTGGGCGTCATGTGCTCGGTGGGCACCACGCTCACGCTGCCGGGCATCGCGGGCATCGTGCTCACCGTCGGCATGGCGGTGGACGCGAACGTGCTGATCTACGAGCGCATCCGCGAGGAGCTGGCCAAGGGCAAGTCCATCCGCGGTGCCATCGCCGCAGGCTATGACCGCGCGTTCGGGACCATCTTCGACTCGCACATCACCACGCTGATTTCCTCCGTCATCCTGATTTATCTCGGCACCGGCACGGTGAAGGGCTTCGGCGTCGCGCTGACCATCGGCGTGGCCCTGAGCCTGTTCACGGCGCTGGTCATCACGCGCCTGATCTTCGACTGGATGCTCACGCGCGGCCTGACCGCGCTGCCGATGATGCACGTCATCAAGGCGACGAACATCGACTTCATGCGGTGGGCCAGGCCGGCCTTCATCGCCTCGTGGCTGATCATCGTCATCGGGTGCAGCTGGGGCGTTTTCGCCCGCGGCAAGCAGGTGTTTGGCCCGGACTTCCTCGGCGGCGACGCGTTGATGTTCAGCTTTGAAAAGAAGGTCGAGACCGACAAGCTCCGTCACGCGGTGGCCGAGGTGGAATACCAGTTCAATGAAGGTGCCGTGACGCAGAAGCGCAAGGTGGGCGATCCGACGATCCAGTATCAGCAGAACATCGCGGCCAAGTCCGAGACCCTGCGCATCACCGTCCCCTCGCAGTCCGGCGCAGCGGTGAAGACGGCGCTGGTGAAGGCCTTCCCCGAGGCAAAGTTTGACCTCAAGCAGTCCCGGCAGGTCGGCGCCGTCATCGGCCGGGAGATCATGAACAGCGCGTTGTGGGCCGTGGTGCTGTCCCTCTTCGGCATCCTGTTCTACGTCGCGGTGCGCTACGAGTTCAGCTTCGCCATCGGCGCGGTGCTCGCCGTGGTGCATGACGTGCTCATGACCATCGGCATCTACTGCCTCACCTCCCTTTGGAGCGAAGGCCGGCAGTTCAACGCCACCAGCGTCGCGGCCATCCTCACCATCATCGGCTTCTCCATCAACGACACCATCGTCATCTTCGACCGCATCCGCGAGGACCTGAAACTGGGCGTGCGCGGGACGTTCCTGGAGCTGGTGAACCAGGCCCTCAACCAGACACTGAGCCGGACGATCATCACCAGCGGCACGGTGTTCCTCGCCACGCTGGTGCTGTATGTCTTCGGCGGCGGCGTCATCAACGACTTCGCCTTCATGTTCCTGGTCGGCGTCACCACCGGCACCTACTCGTCCATCTACATCGCCAGCGCGCTGGTGCTGTGGTGGCACAAGGGCCAGCGCCCGGACATCGGCAGCGGGGTTGTCG
>JBAYGL010000001.1:0-43658 GCA_041666725.1 Limisphaerales bacterium | reverse complement strand
TCGAAACACCAGAGCCGCCGCCGGTCGGTGGCGAGGTCGAGGACGTTGCAGGCGTTGGGGGGAGAAGGCTTCACGAGAAGCGGGTTCCGGCGTCTGGAGTCTGGGGACGGATGCCAATTCCCGATGGAAGTCGGCGGACTGCCAACCGGGGGCTACGACGCGCGCCTTCTCCCTTCGCGGAGCGAGCGGAGAAGGTGGCCGCAGGCCGGATGAGGGGTGCGGCCACTTGCGCCGACGCACGGAACCCCTCACCCCGGCCCTCTCCCCTCATCCGATGAAGGGAGAGGGAGCCAGAGCGCGCCCGCGTTTGCTCACGCAACACGCAACACGCAACACACGGCTCGGGCACCAGCCGGAATGTGGATTGGAGTCTATTGCTCATCGCCTCATTTCTTCGTCAGGAACATCGTCCCGGTGTCATCCATCAGCGCCTTGAGATGCTCCTCGGTCTGGGTCACGCGCAGAACTTCCTCGATCGTCGTGATGCCGGTCTGGACTTTTTTCCAGCCGTCGGTGCGCAGCGTCCTCATGCCGTCCTGCTGGGCGCGCTGGGCGATGGTCGAGGCGGGGGCGCGGTTCATGATGAGCGGGCGGAGCGCCTCGGTGACGAGGAGCAGTTCGTGAATGCCCTGCCGGCCCTGGTAGCCGAGCATCCGGCACTCCTCGCAGCCCGCGCCGCGCATGAACTTCGTCGCCGCCACTTCGTCGGCCGGGAATCCGATGCGCATGAGGTAGTCTCGCTCCACGTGCTGCTCGACCTTGCACTTCGGGCAGATGGTGCGGACCAGGCGTTGCGCCATGATGGCCTCGACGGACGACGCGACGAGAAACGGCTCGATGCCCATGTCGATCAAGCGCGTGAAGGCGCTGGGCGCGTCGTTCGTGTGCAGCGTGCTGAAGACGAGGTGACCCGTGAGGGCGGCGCGGATGGCGATCTCCGCCGTCTCCTGGTCGCGGATTTCGCCGACCATCACGACGTTCGGGTCCTGGCGCAGGATGTGGCGCAGCCCCATCGCGAACGTCAGCCCGATGTCCGAACGCACGGCAATCTGGTTGATGCCCTTCAGCTCGTATTCCACCGGCTCCTCGATGGTGATGATGCGCTTGTGGACCGAGTTGATGGAGCTGAGGAAGGCGTAGAGCGTCGTGGACTTGCCCGAGCCGGTCGGCCCGGTGACGAGCATGATGCCGTGCGGCTTGTAGATGATGTCGCGGATGGCCGTCTCCTCCGCGGGCGTGAAGCCGAGCTTGTCCAGGCTGAGGAAGATTTTCCCGCGCAACAGGAGGCGGAGCGAGACGCTTTCGCCATAGACGGTCGGCACCGTGGAGACGCGGATGTCGATCTCCTCGCCCTTGATGCGGACGTTGATGCGGCCGTCCTGCGGGAGGCGTTTCTCGGCGATGTTCATGCCGGACATCACCTTGATGCGCGAGATGATGGCGGCCTGGAAGCGCTTGAGCTGCGGCGGCAGCGGAATCTGGTGCAGGATGCCGTCAATGCGGTTGCGGATGCGCAGCTCATCCTCCGCCGGCTCGAAGTGAATGTCCGTGGCGCGGGCCTTGAAGGCCTCCCAGACGATCTGATTGACGAACTTGATGACGCTGGCCTCCTGATCGCCCTCGGTGATCTCCTTGTCGCTCGCAAGCTCGAGTTCGAGCGGCTCGTTCTCGGACATCTCGTCGAGCGTCTCGGCACCGACGCCGTAATACTTCTTCAACGCCTTCTCCACCTCGGCGTGCGGCGCGAGCGCGAACTTCACCGGGCAGTGCGCGTCAAATTGCACGGCGTTGAGCAGCGCGGTATCGAAGGGGTTGCTCACCGCGACGGTCAGCACGCCGTCGGCGAAGCTCGTCGGGATGACACCGTGCTGGAATGCGACCTTGGTGGAGATGCGCCCGCGCGCCTCGACCGGGATGTCGAGAAGCTTCAGATTGACGAACGGCCATTCGAGCGCCGCCGCCAGTTTCTCCAGAAAGGCCTCCTCGGTCAGGCCAGCCTCGCGCGCCATGAAGGCAATGAGCGGCTCGGGCGAACCGCCGTCCACCGCCGCACGCCAGAGCCTGGACCAGGCGTCAAACTGCTCCGGCGTCGCCAGGGCGGCGCGGGCGAAGACGTTCTTGATGGAGACAAAGGCCATTCAGCTACAGAGACTTGAACGGCGACGGTAGGAGAAAGTTGCGGTCGGGGCAAAGAAATTGGCTCAGGGAAAGCCCTGAGCCGGGGTCATGCAAATGAAGCGGGCGCGCGGTGCGGCCTACGGTTTGGCGGGCACGGAGACGATTTCACCGCGTCCCTTCATGGCCTGCTGCCGGACGTAGTCGCCAAGGACGTTCAACGTCTCGCGGAGATAGACATCAATGACCGCCTTGCCGGAATCGGTGGTGTTTTCGTCCTCATCCATGTCATCAGCGTGCTTGGCGGACGGCTTCTTGGCGGGGTCGCTCTTCTCCTTGGACTTGGGCTTGGGCGCCTGCACGGCGATGATCGGCAGGTTCTTGTCCACGGTCTCCGTCTTGACGAGATACACCTTGTCCTCGTCGGGCTTGCGCGCGTCACGCTCCTGCTTGCGCGCCTCGGTGCGGGCTTCGGCGTCCTTCTTCTCCTGCCGGCGCTGCGACTCGTTCAGGGAAATGGTCTTGTCCGCGCGCTGCTTCTTCACCAGTTCGATGTCCTCGCGGACGTAGGCAAAGTCCTTGTCCTTCGCCATGCGGTCGGCCGAGTTCTTGCGCAACTCATCGAGGCCCCCGTTGATCCGGTCCGTGCGCTGGTATTTCGCGGGCGGAATGTTGTCCGCCTCGAGGACGTTGGGCAGGAACGCCTCGCCGGTCTCGAGCTGGTCGAGCACGTTGGGCAGGATGACGTCGGGCGTGACGCCGTGCTTCTGCGTGGTGCCGCCGGCGACGCGATAGAATTTCGAGATGGTGAACTTGAGCTGGCCGGGATCCTCCACCTGGCGGCGGCCCATCCACTGCCCGAGCGGGTAAAGCGTCTGCACCGTGCCCTTGCCGTGCGTGGACACGTCTCCGACGATGAGAGCGCGCCCGTAATCCTGCAAGGCGGCGGCGACAATTTCCGATGCCGAGGCGCTGTGGTGTCCGACGAGGACCGTCAACGGGCCGTCGTAGGTCACGCGGGCATCCTCATCTTCCAGGACTTCGATCTGCTTCGGGTTCCGCACCTGGACAACGGGGCCCTTTTTGATGAACAGGCCGGTCAGTTCGACGGCTTCGTTGAGCAGCCCGCCGCCGTTGCGACGGAGGTCAAGGATCACGCCGTCCACCTTCTCCCGCTCAAGGCGGAACAGGAGTTTCGCCACGTCGGCGGCGCACTTTTGATAAAACTGCGGCAGGTCAATCACGCCGAGCCGCTGTTTCTTTCCATCCCCGGAAACATGCTCGATGATCCGGGCAAAGGCATATTGCTCCGTGAGTTTGATCTCGTCGCGGATGATGCGGATTACCTTCCGCTCGGAAGGGCTGACCGCATCCGCCGGGATGATCGTGAGCCGGACCTCGGTGCCCTTCTGACCGCGGATCATGTCCACAACCTCGTTGAGCCGCATGCCGACGCAATCCACCGGCTCGGCGGCACCCTGGGCAACGGCGACGATCTTGTCGCCGGGCTTGAGCTGTTTGCCCAGCTCCGCCGGACCGCCGGGCGTGAGGCTCTTGATCTTGGTGTAATCTTCGTCATCGGGGTCCTGCTGCAGCAGCGCGCCGATGCCGTTGAGCTTGAGCTTCACGCTGTGGATGTCGAAGTTCTTCGCGTCCGCCGGGGCCATGTAGTCGGAATGCGGATCAAAGGCGTGTCCGAGCGCTGAAAGGTAGTGCTGCAAAATCTCGCTGGAGTCGAACTGCTTCATGTTCTTCTGGAGGCGGACATAGCGGTGCGCGATCTTCTCGGCGGTCTTCTCGGGCTTCTCATCGGCAAGCTTTCCGTTCAGCAGCTCAAACTTCACGCGCTGCCGCCAGAGTTCATGCGCCTCGGCCTCGTTCCTGGGCCAGGGCAGCTTGTTGCGCTGTGCGATGAACTTTTCATCCCTGGCGAAATCGTGCGGCTCCTTCAACAGGTTGTTCACATGCACCACGCTGGCGTCCAGCCGCTTCAGATAGCGTTCGAAAATCACGTAGGCCGGGGTGGCGTCGGCCGACCTCGTGAGATCGTCGAGCTTCTTCCGGTATTTCTCCGTGAACTCGTCCACGTCGGTCTGGAGGAAGACCATGTGGTTGTAATCCAGCACGTCGAGATAGTTCCGGAGATGCGATGACGCAATGGCGTCGTCCAGCCGCACACCTTTGTAATGCGCACGATCCAGCAGGTCGCCGACCGACCGGGCGATGCGCCCCGCCTGCTCACGCGTGAACTCGACCCCGAGGGCCGCGCTCGAAATCAACGCCAGCGCCAGGCTCGCGGAGAGGATTCGTTTCATAGATGTTGTCGAGAATCTGCCCGACGGCGGGGCGGAATCAACCCGGAAGTCCGGTGCCGCCGACGGGCAGACGGTCACGGTAATGGACTGGCGGACGCGGGGATTGTTCAAAGGTGCGGAACGCAAGCTCCGTTTGGTGTCCACGCTTCAGCGTGTCTGGGCGACGGCACGCTAAAGCGTGGACACCGAACGGACTCCGGCGCGCGGACGCTCAGGCCGGCCAGCCCGCCACCTCGCGGTAGATGCGCGCGTAGTTGCGGACCATCGCGTCCATGCTGAAGTCACGCACCACCCGGGCGCGCGCGCGCTCGCCGGTGGCGGCCAGCTCCGACGGGTCTGCCAGCACGCGATGCAACTCCGCCGCCAGCAAATCCACCGAGTCCAGCGCGGCAAGGAAGCCGTCGGAGCCGCTGGTGATGACCTCGGCGTTGCCACAGGCAGTGTGCGCGAGACACGGCACGCCGCAGGCCATCGCCTCCAGCACGGCGTTGGACAAGCCTTCGAAGATCGACGGCGCGGCCAGCAGGTCGAACGCCTGATACCAGGGTGTCGGGTTCGGCTGGAAGCCGGCGACATGAATGCGGTCGCGCGCGGGACTCGCGGCAACGGCGGCCTGAATCTTCTCCTTCTCCGAGCCCTTGTCTCCAACGATCACGAGGCGGGCTCCGGGAAGTTGCGCGGCGACACGATTGAACGCTTCGATGAGCAGGAGGTGCTTCTTGTTCGGATCGAACCGCCCGACAATGCCGATGAACCGGCCCTGTGCCGGCAGGCCGAGCTGCGCGCGCACCGCGGCCTTGTCCACCGGCTGGAAGCGCTCGGTGTCCACGCCGTTGAGGATCGCGGTGATTTTCTCCGCCGGGAAGCCGTGCTCGATGAGATAGCGGCGCAACGACTCGGAGACGGTGTGGACCTTCCGGCAGGCCCGGTAGAGCCGCTGGCGCTGGCGGAGGCGGGCAGGGCTGCCTTGGTCGCCTTGAAAGACACCGTGCTCGCCCTGCAGGACGGGCTTCCACAGGCCGAAGCCGGAGGCGAGCGCGGCGTAGGTCAGCGGGCCGAGGTTGTGGGGATGCAGCAGGTCCGCGTCGATGCGGGCGGCGTGGCGCGCGAGGCCGGACGCGGCGCGTGCCGAGAAGCCGGGCGGCTTGTTGAGCACGACGGCGTTCTCCGGATGCGGCAGGCGTTCGACGAACGCGCCACCGCGTTCAAGGCAGCAGACGTGGACTTCAAACTCGTCCGGCGGCAGCCGCCGCGCGACGTTCACGATGCCGTTCTCCATCCCGCCCGGGTCAAGCGAGAAGACGACGTGGAGAATCTTGAGCTTGCGCACGGGCATCTTAGCGAGGGGGCAAAGCTCCAAGCCCCAACCAGGCAAGCGGTGCCGGCAGGTTCAAGGTGAGGCTGGCAATTGGAGCTTGAGAATTGGAGCTTCTTTGGAGCTTGGAGCTTGGAGCTTGGAGCTTCCAGTTCACGGCTTCACTTCGCCACGAAGGGCATTGAGCGTGTAGCGGACGAAGGAGCGAAGACGGAAAAGCGGCGGGTTGCCGTTCGCGGCCGGGTTCACGAAGAACGGCCAGAGCAGGACGGATATGAAGAGGTCCCGGAAGGCGCGCGGCGGCTGCCTGATGCCGTTGTAAATGAGCGAGGTCTGGTAGCGCCAGTAGCTGAAGACCTGGAGCCAGAAGCAGAGGTTCGACTTCGGCACAACTTCGGCGTCATAGGCCTTCCTGAGCACGACGGACATGTTGTTCTTCATCCGGTCGGCGTTGTTGCTCATGTTGTTGCCGTGCTTCCGTATCTCGACGAGCACCCTGCCCTGATGCCAGATGCGCCGCCTGGCGGCGATGCGGATCCACATGTCGCGGTCCTCCGTGCTGCGCAGCGCGGTGTCGAAGCCGCCGCAGAGGGCGAAGACCTCCTTGCGCGCGACCGCGCCGGTGGGCGAGAAGCGCGTGCGCATGAGGATGTCCTTCAAGGTGACTTCACGCGGGAGCACGGGGACATGGACGGTGAACGGGAGCGGTCGTCCGTCCACGTCCACCAGCACGTCATCACAGGCGACGAGCGCGTAGTCCGGCGGAAGTTTCGCGAAGGCCTCCATGCTGTCGCTCAAATGCGTGGGCAGCAGCAGGTCATCGGCGTCGAGGAAGGCGACGAATTCAAACTTCGCCTCGCGGATGCCGGTGTTGCGCGCGGCGGAGAGGCCGGCGTTGTCCTGGTAAACATAGCGCACGGGCGCGCCATATCTGGCCATCACCTCACGGGTGTTGTCCTTCGAACCGTCGTCCACGACCACGATCTCGAAATTCGCGTAATCCTGTCTCAGGCACGACTCGACGGCGGACGGGAGGAAGCGGGCGTAGTTGTAGGCGGGGATGACGACCGAGACGCCGGGGGGCGTGGGGGAAAAGTTCTGCGAGGGCGCCGCGCTCATGCGGGATGATCCTCAAGCCTGCGGCGGACGGGTGAGGGTCTGATACCGGTTGTAGTAGTGGTTCGTGTAGTAGTAGTAGTGGAACCGGTTCATCGTCGCCATCAGGTCGAGGCGGTTGAGCACGAAGCCGTAGAAATTCGCGTGGTTGTCGTTGAGGATGTCAATCGCGGTGCGGACGGCGCGCGTGGGCGTCTGGCCGGTCCAGATGACGAGGATGACGCCGTCCATGGCCGCCTGCATGACGCTCGTCTCGGCCAGACCGAGCACCGGTGCCGAGTCCACGATGATGCGCTGGTAGCGCTTGCGGAGCTTGTCAATGGCCCCGGTGAACAGCAGGGAGCCGAGCTGCTCGATGTCGCCCTCGAGTTGATCTCCGCACGGAAGGATGTGGAGGTTCTCCATCGTGGTCGGCCGGCAGGCGTCCTCGACGTCGTATTTCTCGACAAGGATGTTGCTCAGGCCGGGCGAGGAGCGGCTGCCGAATAGATGGTGCTGGATGCCGCGGCGGAGGTTGGCGTCAATGATGAGCGTCTTCTCGCCCGTATGTGCGAAGGACATGGCGAGGTTCGAGGCCACGACCGTCTTGCCCTCCTTCGGCGAGGAGCTCGTAACCATGATGACCTGGGGAAATTTCGACGTGGCGGCGCTGGACAGCAGGTTGGTGCGGATGACCCGGAAGTTCTCGATGAAGTCCGGATTATCCACGCCATCTCCGTCAAAGATGAGCGGGTAGGCCTCGGCGACATCGTCCTCGAAGTCGGGCACCAGGCCGAGGCCGCGCATGCCGGTCGTCTCCTCCATCTTCTCCATGTTGGTGACCGTCTGGTCCATGAACTCGAGGAGGAACGGAATGCCCAGGGCAAGGCCGAGGCCGAGGCCCAGGGACATGAGGACGATCTTAAGCCGGTTCGGCGAGATGGGGATTTCATCCCGGATGGGCAGGTCGAAACTGAGGAAAGACAGGGTGACGCGCTCGTTGCGGATGGCCAGCTCGGCCTCCGTCAGACGCTTCTGCATTTCCGCGATCATCAGGTCGTAGCGGGTCTGCCCTTGCGTAATCATGCTTTTCTCCTGAAGGAATTTCTCGTAGCTCTTTTGCTTCTCCTTCCAGACCGGCTCCTGTTCCTGCAATGCCTGCAGCTTTGAAGCCAGAAAGCGCCCGTGAATTTCAAATTTGGCCTCAGCCTTGTGCAGTTCCTCGGTCATGAGCCGGTCGATCGCGGCCTTTTGCTTGATGAGGGTCTGCATCTTGGGATTGGAAGGCCGGTAGATGAGCGAGGCTTCCTTGATTTTGCGGTCCAGCTCGCGCCGGCTCCGTTCCAGTTCATACACCACGTCCCCATCGGACCGGGTCTGGGGGCGTATGATGACCGTTCCGTTGGAGGGGCGCATGCTCTGGGGAAGACGTTCCTTGGTCTCCCGGTCCACCTCCACGAGAGTGTTGCCCTCGACGTTGTAGTCAACGGAGGAAAGGAAATCCAACCGCTCGGTCACCGTGTAAATCGGATTTAGCAGCTTCTGGCGGACCCGGCTCCACTCCTGCCAGCGCTGCTTGAACAGCTCCAGCTGCCGGGGCACCACCTGCAACTGCTCCAGCTCATACTTCAGCCTGTCCGGATCAAACTTCGTGTTGACGCTGTTCTCGACCATCTGCTGCGCCTGCCATCTGCGGGTCAGATCCTCAATTGTCGCGGAAAATTTGTTGGACTGGGCGAGGAACTGAAGCTTTGCACGCTCCTCACGCTCCTTCTGGAATTCCTCGAGCATGACCTGGGGATACGCGGTCACCCACGAGGGAATGTAGGACCAGACGTTCAGTTCGATGTTGTGGTCGCTGGTCCAGGTGGCACGCACCTGCTTGCGGCCGCTCTTGCCCGCCCGCGCCGCGCCGAGTTCGTCGCCCAGCCGCTTGTCCACGCGCAGGCAGATGTGCTCGGCGTCGAACTCCTTCAGGAACCTGTCGTCCGAAAAGCGGTCGGCGGAGCGTTCGCCAGACAGCTGGCCTTCCAACTGGGGCGTCCCCGTCCCGATGGCCGTGTAGCGGATGACGCTCTTCGAGTAGTAAACCGGCCGGCTGAAGATGTAGAACACCAGCCCCGCCGCCAGCGAGAGGGTGAAGAGCAGGATGATCAGGCGCGCGTGCTTCGTGGCGATGGCGACATACATCACCACGTCCGTGAAGTCGGCTTTGCGTTTTTGTGCGCCCGGGATCATCGGTCAGTTACTGTTTCATCGTCGCCACCGGGCCGTCAGAAGCTGAAGAAGCTTTCCGGCACGACAACGATGTCCTTGCCCTGCAGGACAATGTCAGGAGCCAGGCCCTTCTGAATTTCCTTCACGTTGAGCGGCATCTGCACCTTCTCGCCGTTGCCCAGATCGCGGACCACGGTGCATTTCTTCAAGTTGGCGAAACGCGAAAACCCGCCTGCGCGCAGGATCGCGGCGTAGCCGGTGAGGGTCTCGTCCTGGAAGAGGCGCAGCGTGCCGGGCTTGTTCACGTTGCCGGTCACATAGACCACGGGCGCAAAGGCCGGGATCATGATGATGTCGCCCGGGTTCAGCGCGATGTCCGTGGGCGGGATGTTGCCGGAGAGGATCGCGGCGACGTTGACTTCCTCGACCGCGCCCTGGCCGTTCTCAATGCGCAGGAGCTTCGTGCGCGTGAGGTCGCCGGAAGGGGTGATGCCGCCGGAACGGATGATCGTGGTGATGAGCGTGGGGGCGACGCCCTCGGGAATCTTGAGCGGGCCGGGCGTGATGAACTCGCCCGCGAGATAGATGATGACGGTCTGGTCGGTGGACGGAAGAGGATCGCCGCCGGTGGTCCGGCGCTCGCCGACGAATTCAAGCGTCACCGTGGCCTTGGTCAGCTGCGTCTCCTCCAGCATCGCCTTGACGGCGGCCTCGGCCTCCATGATGCCCTTCCCCGCCACGGGAACGCGGCCCACGCCCTTGACGGTGATGTTGCCGTCGCGCTTGACCGGATAAATCGCGTTGTAGGAATCGTCCTCGGCCACGATGAGGCGGACGGAATCGCCGGGGTTGACCATGTCGGGATCGCCGCCGCTCACGGCTCCCTTCATCGCGGAAATCTTCCCCGAGCGCTCGGCGTCAATCCGCGCGAGTTCCGCCGTGGCCGCCTTGTAACGCGAGTCCAGCGCCCCGGTTTCCCTGCTCCAACGGTCGATGTCCGACTGCACGCCAGTGCGGCCCGCCGTGGCCATCTCGCGCTGGGCGAGGTTGAACTTGAGCTGCACTTCGTCAATCTCCCGGAGGATGATCTCCCGCCGCTCGTCAAGCCGGTCCAAGTCGCGCTGAAGGGCAAGCACGTCGCCGCCGGAACGCCCGGTGCGGACAATGTTGCCGTCACCGCCCATCATGGTGGCCGGACGGGAAGTGCCCACGGGCAGGAACTGCGGCGGGCCCTTGCGCTCCGAACCGGCGGACATCGAATCAGCCGAGGTCGCCACCACCGGCCTGTCGCGCACCACCGCCGTCACGGTGGCGGGCTGGCCGGCCAGCGAGAGCGCTTCCCGCGCCCGGCGGCTTTGATCAACGCGCCCCGCCTCGGTGTCCTGCATCAGACGCGCGGAGTCCGAGTCCAGCCGGGAGACTTCGGCGCGGATGCCCTGCAGGCGTTCGCGGGCCTTGTTCTCGGCTTCGAGACGCGCGACTTCCGCCTTCGCGGCGGCGTAACGGGTTTCCCAGTCAGAGCTGCCCCGGGCCAGCTGCTCGGCTTCAGACTGAAGCTCGGACTTGCGGCGGGAGAGATCGTCAAGCCGGCGGGAAGGGTCACCCGACATGGTGCCGGGGCTCGCGGCAGGAGAAAACGAAGACGGTGCCATGACGGCCGAGGGCGGAGACACCAAACCGGCGCGGGGCGACTCAAACGTCATGGTCGCGCTGCGGCGGGAGGTGAGGCTTTCGGCCATGCGGAATTCCTCGAGCTTGGACAGCTCGGCCTGCGCCGCGCGCAGCTCGATCACCACGGGCGGAAGGTCCGCCGGGCGCGGCTCTTCCACGGGCAGCGGAGTGGCGGCGGGAAGACCAAAGGCCGGGGAAGTCGAACGCGAATCGACGGCGGGCGTGAACGAAGAGGCTGCGGCTGGAGCGGGAGAGAAAGCGGAATTGTTGCCACGGGTGGAGGGCAGCACCGGGGTGGGAACGGCAGTCTTTGGAGCGGGCGGGTATTTCGGAGCAGACGAAAAAGCCGGCGGGGCGATGGTCGTGGCAGTGACACCCGGCGGAGCAAAGACGGAGGAAGTGGCCGCAGGAGCTGACGCCGCGCTGCCGGGCGGCGCGGAAAAGAAAGTTGGAACAGGCGCCCCGCCGCTTGCGCCGGAGGCGCTCCCACCCACCGCGCCCAGCCGCGCTTCCAAAGCCTTCAACTCGTTGTCGTAACGGTCAGCAGCGGCGAAGTCACCTTTCTGGAGCGCTTGAAAATACTGCCGGCGAACCGTTTCCACCTGCGCCGGCGACGGGGACGGCTCGGCCGCCCCCAGCCAGACATGGGCCGAGAGAAGGAGTGTCAGTGCACACGCCGCGCGCAAGGTTTGACTGGTCATTGTTGCGAGCCCGCCACGGTCCAAAGCGCTTCTGGATTCCGGGTTAGCTCAAGTTGCCGCGCTTCATGCCACAGAATAGGGCCGGTTGGCAAAAACATTTTTGGCCGCACCTTCGTTCGCTCCGGCTAAAACTTCCGCGTCAGCGTGAGCGAGGCGACGTTTTCCACATAACTGTCCAGCAAACGGTTCGAATCGCGAATTTCGTGCTGGTAGAGAAATGACGACTCGAAGGTGGTCGTATGCGCGATCACCAGCTCCCAGCGGATCGTGTGCATGTCGAAACGCAGCGTCGGAGCCCCGGCCCGGCCCACGCTGTGCGTCCACGCATATCCAAGCCGGGACACGATGCGGTCAAGCACCCGGTAGCTGAGGCGGCCCTCCGTTCGGAATTGCTTGCCGCCGAAAGAATTGTTCGGGTTGTCCACCGGCTCGATGTTCTGCTCCTGGGCGGCGGCCTCCAGGATGATGTCCGGGCTGGCCTGAAGCTGCGCATGGTAGCCGACCAGGGTCAGCAGCGAGCGATCCGGGTAGGTGATGGATCGCTGGTAGCTCAAATCGTGTTCAAAGCGCTCACGAGGCCGGTGCAGCAGCCCCACGTTCCAGGTGTAGCCCTCGCCCGTTTCGTCTCCTGCAAGGTAGTAGCCCATGTCGGCGCGCAGATCGAGATAGGGCGTAATGGGCCCGGTGAAACCGCCCCGCGCCGAGGAATCGTAACCAAACCGGTTGTTCTGGTGGCGGGCGTTGTAGCTGAAGAACGGCTTGAAGCGCTGGTTCTCCCGCTCGGAGCGCAGTTCGCCGGTGAACGAATCGGAACTGCTCTGCTGCCCCAGGCTGTCGCGCGCCTGCCAGATGTTTTCGTGCGAGTAGCCAAACGTCAGCCGTGTCACCGTGGGCAGCAGCGTGCTGGCATTCACGCCGAGCTGGTTTCGGAAGGACGGCGAGGAGCGGAAGCGGCGGTCCGTCGGCCCCTGCGACTGCGTGTCCCGGTAGGAGTAGCGGCCCGCGGTGTCCTCCAGACCGTTGGCCTGGCGGTCCAGCAAATCGAAGGCGCGCCCCGTGCCAAACCCGCCGCTCTGCACCGTGAAATCCTCCACCACCTGGAAATCCACCTTGTTGAACGGAATGTCGTAGGTGAACTGCGACTGGAAAATCGGCGCCAGGCTGAAGGCGTAATCCGCCAACGGATCGGTGAAACCGATTTCATCCTTCAACGGCAGCCACACCGCCGTGCCGGCGGCGGAGAGCCGCATGGCCTCGTTGATCTGGAAGATCACCCCGGCCTGCAACCTCACCACGGCGATCACATCGGTCTTCCTGCCGACCTCGACCAGATTGATGTTGTCGCTGACCAGCGCCGACGCGCTCAGGGAAAAAACATCGAGGTAGAAGTTGCCCAGCTTGAACTCGGCATCCTCCGGCTTGCCGGCGAAACCGAAGAGCGGCAGCCCGGCCGTCGGACCCAACGGTGCCGCCACACGGAACTGCCCCTGGCCGTAGCCCAGCTTGGGGATTCGCACGATGCCGTCCTGAAAAGTTCGGAAGAAGGACTGCTGCGCCGCCTCCGCGTCGCGCACCAGGCTGGACTCCACCGTTCCGGCCCCGCCCAGCTCGGCGTCGGCTTTCTCATTCAGCGAGGTGGTCGTCAGGCCCTCGCGCAAACCGCCGGGCCGGAACGTCGGATTGGCCGTGCCCGTGGTCTGGCTGGAAAACTGAGCACGGGCCGAGGCGGCGCCCACCAGTGCAAGCGCGCCGCCCAGCAGGGCCTTCCAGCGGCGCTTGGAGAGACGCATGTGAGGGGCGCGCGGCGGAGTTATTGCGGCCGGCCCCGCTTGGGCCTGCGCCAGAAGGACAGCGAGCCCGTGGCTGCATTCCGCCAGGCTGTCGGGAGGTAGAAGAGGATGCCGAAAGGACCCAGGCAGACGACGATGAGGGTCCAGAAGGACTTTTCCTTCTTGTTGAACGGCTGGAGGTTGATGCTCCAGATCGTGCAGCCCAGCACGACGATATACAGCAGCACCGCGATGCTGATCGTCTGGCTGTTGATCTTTACGCTGTCCAGACTGAAGCGTTGCAGGATGTCTTTCATGATCCGGTAAGTGTGCGCGTTGCCCAGCCGCAGCGAGGGCGATGCACCGTGATAACGAATCCTGCCCCGCGTCTCAATGAAAAACCCACCCCAGGCCTCAGGCCAGGTGCTCGGAGACCGGGGGCTTGAGACCCGGGTCCTGCGGGTGAGCCCCCACATCCCCGTGGTAGGATGTCCGGCGGCGGAAGCTCAGTTCAGCGGCACGGGTGTCATCACCCGCGGCGGACGTGGCGATGGCCGGCAGGTCAAACTTCCCGTCCGGAAGCGCGAAGCGGTAACCGAATGTGCCGTCGGGCCGCAAACGAATGCGGCGTCCGCCGATGGTCACCGTGGCATCGGGTTCGGTCGCGCCGTAAATGATCAGTTCCGCGTTCACGTTGAACCAGAAACCGCGCGCCTTCTCCCCGCCGGCGATGGGTCCGGACAGGCTGCCCAACGCGCCAAACGGGCTGCTGGGCGATCCGGGCCCGAGCGAACCCTGGCCGGCCGCGAGCTGCGCCGCGGCCTGCTCGGAGAGTTGTTTCACCAGATGGCGGCGGACGAGTTCGGTGATTTCCAGCGAACCAATCCACACGCGCCGCACTTCATCCATCGTGACGACTTCCGCGAGCGCCCGGGCCTGCTCCGGCGTCCAACCCGGGACCGGAGCGGGACCGGCGGGCGTGGCGGATGCGGCTGCCTTGGACCGGCCAACCGGCCCGACCCGTGGCGGCGCGAAGGTGTCGGCCGTGGGAAGGTTTGTGTGTCCCTCGGCGCGCAACTGCGCCAGCGCCTCCATCAACGGCACATGCTGGCTCACGACAGTCTTGACCATCTCGACGAGCTGATCGAAGGGAATCTCCACCGGCAGCGTGGCGAACTCGGCGCTCACGTCGTCGGACACACTGTCCGGAGGCGTGATGGTGGCCGCGGAAACGGCGACGGTCTGCCACCGCTCCCGCCGGTCAAAATAACCAAGCTGCGCAACGAACTTCGTCCCGCCCCGCCCGACGTGGATGAACCAGTTCCTCGATTCCGGGTGAACGTGCTGCGTGACGACCGGCTCGCCGAGGATTTCCTTCTCGAACACGCGGACGATCAGATGGCCGTCATCGGATTCCGCGTTGTGTTCGCGCTGCTGCGCCGCGGTCAAATCCCAGTGCGCGTAGAGCCACTGCGGATCGCGGGCGGTGAGCCAGATTTTCGCCGTGCCGTAGGATTCGGGGAGTTCGCCGCGCTCCTCGGCGGGGCCGGCGTGCGCGGGCGGCGTGGCGGGACCCAACGCGTAACGCTGGCCTGGACCGCTCACCCCGGCCTGGGCGGCGGTGTCACCCGCGAGCAACACGGCGGGAATTTCAAGCTTGGGCTGGCGGGTCTTGCGCGCAACGGCGGGACGCCTCGACTTCATGGCCGTGGCGGCGACGCGCACGGGCCGCCTGACCTTGGTGGCCAGCTCGGGTTTGGGCGCGGCCTGGGGCTGCGCCTCCGTGGCGGTCTTGGCGATGCGCTTGCTCTTCGCAGGAGGTTCCGGCGAGGGCTTGGCAACGGCAACGGACGTGGATAGGGGCCCTTTTGGGGCGCGACGGGTCGGTTTCTTTTCCTGCTTCATAAGGATTCCGTGGCGAGCGGGGCGGTAGGGCAACGCCTGTTCTAAGCAGCGGCATCCTGAGCCCAAGCGAGCAGCCCGCGCAACGGAAATTTGCGACGTGCAGACTCTCGCGGGTGTCGGGACGTGGCCTGAGAAGGCGGGAGACGTGGATCACCCCAAAAGACCGTGCATCTCTGTGGAAAAGCAGTGCCGGCTTCGACCCTGGTGGTGGTCGCCTGCGTCCCGGCAATCGCCCGGGTCCGCTGACGCGCCGCAAAACCGCGCCGGTTACTTGGCCTGCGGCTTCGACTCGGCCTTCGGCTCGGCGGGCTTGGACTCCTCTTTTTTCTCCACCAACAGTTCGGCCCGTGTCTTGAGCACGCTGTCCACGGTCCATTTGGAAACGAGGTAGGTCCATTTGGCGAACTTCGAGTCGGCGGCGAGCTTGTCCGCAAGCTTCTTCTGCGACTCGGCGAATTCCTTGTCCAGCTTGTCTTTGTCTTCAGGCTTCTCGTCCTTGCCGGGCGTGCGGGCCTTCGGGAAGTTGCCGGCGACGGCGATGGTGAAGGGATAGTTGTCGCCGCTCGCAATGCCGGCCTTCGCGGTGTAGGTGAAGCCGTCGAACGTCTCCAGCGTGAGCGTCGCGGGCTTGTCGAGGCCGAGCTTGTCCGGCTTCGGGGCGGCGACCACATCAGCGAAGCTCGGCGAGCTCAGCGGGCTGCCGATGGCGGTGAGCTTGTTCGTGTCCACCTGCTCGTTGGGCTTGAGGCCGGCGAGTTTCCACTCCGCGCCTTCGGTTTCGCGCGTGACCTTCCATCCGCTTGCGGCATTGGTCGCGTAGCTGACCGCCACGGACTTGAGCTTCTCGACCTTCAGGAAATCCTTCTCCAGCCAGTTCTCCGGCTTCGGCTCGGCGTCCGCGAACTGCTCGCTGGTCACGATGACGGTGTCCTTGCTCGCAGTGTCGCGCACCCAGCGGCCCACGGGGAAGTCCCCGCCACCGAACGGCCCGCCCTCGGACTTCTTCGTCTGCTTCTTGCCGAGCACGACGGACTTGAGCGCCTTCCCATCCTTGCCCTTCAACTCGACGAGCGTGCCTTTGCCTTCGCCGTCGCCGGGAGCCTGCAACTCAAGGCGCGCATACTGGGATGCGCCGACCTGCTCGGTCTGCACGGCCTTCACGTCGGCGAACTTGCGGATGAGGTCGGCGATGGTGCCGAAGTTGGCCGCGTAATCGCCGCGCTCCTTCACCACCCACGCATCGCCCTGCTTGGCGAGGGTGAGTCCGCCCGCGCCGGACTTGATGCTGACGCTGGCGACGGCGTTCACGTCCAGCGAGCCGGCGAGCTTCTGGCCGCCGCCGGAGGAGGACTGCTGCCAGTCGCCCTGGCGCTGCTTGTTGACGAGCAGGCCCGCGCCGCCGATGACGGCCACGAGCACGAGGAGAATGAGGAACTGCTTGCGGTTCATGATTTCAGAAGAGGATTAAGAGTAAGAGTAAGATTAGGATTAAGAACCGAAGCGGTGACTACGAGCGTTGGCTTCTTGCTCGTAATCCTACTCTTAATCTTAATCGTCCCGGTCTTCATCGGGCCGCCGTGCGTTTGCGTTTGAAGACGGCCAGGCCGATGCCGCCGATGGTCACGAGGAACGGCATCCCGGCGATGTTCATCCACTTGAGCCGGTTCTCCATGGATTCAACTTCCTGGCGCAAATCGCGGCGGAGCAGCTTCAGCTCGACCTTCACGCTCGCCTCCTGCTTGCGGAAGTTCTCCAGCTCCTTCTGCTGCTCGGGCGAGAGCACGAAGCGCTGGCCCTTTTCCTTGTTGCGCTGGAGGTCGTTCAGCTTCTTCTGCGTCTCCTGGAGGCTGTCTTCAAGACCCTTGATTTTCGCGCGGTAGGAATCTTCCGCCTTCAACTGCATGTCACGCACGCGGGTGAACTGCCGCTGCACAATCGCCCGGCTGCGGGTGTTCATCAGCGCGGTGTCGCCGGCCATCTGCTCCACGAAGTTCTGCGCAAGGTTCACGTTGCCGTTGCGCGGGATGACCACGCGCTGACCGAAGAAGTCCTGCACCTGCACGCAGAACTGGTCGGCGAGCATGTCGGCGTCGGCGACCAGGATGACGTGGTTGTCCCCCTTGGATTCCTTGAGCGCGTCGCCCTTCGGCGCGTCCTTCTTCTCCTCGCCGGGCGCGGGCGGGGCATCGGGCCTGCCGTTGGGGAACGCGGTCTTGAACTTGCCGCTGAGCTTGATGGCCAGCGCGTATTCCGTGCTGCTGGGCTTGAAGTCCTTCACGATGGCCTCGCCGGACATCTGTGCGAGGAACCCCTCGACGAGCTGCGATTGCGTCGTGGACTTGATGAGGTCGGTCTTCTTCAAACCCTCGACCGGCGAACCGGTGAACGCGCCGCCGAAGCCCACCATCAGGCTGTCCACCTGGCTCGCGGCGATGTCGTTGCGGTCAATCGCATCAGCGGTGAGCGAGAGCACGGCGGGCTGCTGCTCCACCCGCTGGCCGCGGCCCATGCGCGTGGAATACTTCATGTCCGCGACGCACTTGGTCTTGTCGAAGCCGATGCCCCACGCAGAAAGCAGCTTGTCCAGCGAGGAACTCGTCGGCGGGCCGCCACCCATCATCGGGTTGCCGCCCTGCCGCTGCTGGTCCACATAGGAAACGGGGTCGAGATAGGCGATGAGCTTGCCGCCGCGCAGCACGAACTGGTCAATCGCGAACTGCGTCGCGTCCGTGATGTCGCGCGGGTGGACGACGAGCAGCACCTTCACATCCGCCGGAATCTCGGTGGCGTTCATCTCGATCTGCTTCACGTCGAAGTCGTTTTTCAACTCGCTGACGAGATACCACGCGGGCTGCTGGCCACCCTGCTGGCCCATCCGCATCATCATGGGATTCATCGGCGTTCCGAAAATGGGGAGCGCGCTCATCACGCCGACGACGGCCTTGGTCGGGTTCGCGACGCGCGCGATGGCGCGGGCGAGGTCATACTCCAGCAGCTTCTCGCGCTCCGGCGAGAGGAACGGCAGCGCGACCTTCTGGTCGAGGCAGTTGATGGAGATGCCGAGGTAAATCTTCTCGCCCGTCTGCGTGGGCTGGCCTTCGACGCCGTCGAGGTTCGCGGAGTCCTCGGCATCGGAGTCCGGCTGCGGGTCGAGCTTCTCTATCTCGATGAACTTGGACTGCTGGCGCAGCTCGGTGAGCAGATCCTCGACGCGCTGCGCGTAGGTCTTGAGGAAGACCGGCATCGCATTGTCGCGCTGCGAGTAGTAGAGGCGGATTTTGACCTTCGTATCCAGCTTGCCGACGATTTTCTTGGTGCCGTCGGAGAGCGTGTAGAGCTTGTCGGCGGTGAGGTCCACGCGCGACCGGAACGTCGCAGCGATGTAGTTCACGGCCACAAGGATGAGCGCCATGGCGGCAATGCCGGCGGCGGAGTAGAGCAGCGTTTCGAGTTTCTTTTGTTTCATGCTCGGAAAGTTTTCAAACCACTAACCTGCACTGACTGGCACTAATGGGAGAGGCCAGCAGGTCGGAACTTGGTTCGGATTAGTGTCCATTAGTGCAGGTCAGTGGTTCGTTGTCTTAGGACCGCAGGCTGCGCAGCGCGACGCTGGTGCTGAAGAGCGAGAAGCCAATCACCGACAGGAAGAACAGCAGGTGCCGCGAGTCCACCACGCCGCGCTGGAAGTCCTCGAAGTGCGTCATCACGCTGAAGGCCGAGACCAGCTCGACAATCCAGCGGTTGTCCGGCAGGGCCTTCGTCAGGATGCTCGTCACCGGCGGCCAGCCCGCGAGGATGAGGAAGAGGCAGATGACCACCGAGATGATGAAGGCGATGACCTGGTTGCGGGTCAGCGCGGAAGTCAGGCAGGTGATGGCCAGGTAAGCGCCCGCGAGCAGGAAGCTCCCGATGTAGCTGCCCGCGATGACGCCGAGGTCCGGGTTGCCGAGATACTTCACCGTCACCACCACGGGGAACGTGAGGACCAGCGCCAGCGCGAGAAACGCCCAGCTCGCGAGGAACTTGCCCATGATGGCCTGCCACGGAGTGATGGGCATGGTCATCAGCAATTCAATCGTGCCCTGCCGCCGCTCCTCCGACCACACGCGCATGCCGACGGCCGGCACGAGGAAGAGATACAGCCACGGATGCCAGAGGAAGAACGAGACGAGGTTCGCCTCGTTCCGCTCGAAGAACCCGCCGACCATGAAGGTGAAGAACCCGGTCAGCAGGAGGAAGATGACGATGAACACGTAAGCCACCGGCGACGCGAAGTAAGCGCTCAGTTCGCGCTTCGCGATGGTGGTGATGTTGCCCAGTGAATTGCTCATGGTAAAAAGTGGTTCCGAACCGCCCTACTTCTTCAAGGTGTCCGACGCGGTGATGCTGCGGAAATACTCGTCCAGCTTGCCTTCCTCGATGTGCAGCTCCTCGACACGCCAGCCTTGTGCGGCGGCACCGACGGCCTTGCTGAACTCGCCGTTCGACGACGACTTCGGGAAGATCCGTGCCGTCACGGTGCCGTTCTCTTCCTTCACAAGCTGCACGCGATCTGCGCCGTCCACCGCGCGGAGCTTGCCAGTCACAGCCTCGGCGGCGACGCCGCTGACGCGCAGCAGGATCGCGCCGGCATTCGGGGCCTTGCGCTTGAGTTCCTGCGGCGTGCCGTTGGCGACGACCTTGCCAAGGTCAATGATGATGGCCCGCGTGCAGGCGGCCTCGACTTCTTCGAGGATGTGCGTGCTGAAGATGATGGCCTTCTTCTCGCCCATGCGCTTGATGAGCTGCCGGATTTCGTGCTTCTGGTTCGGGTCCAAGCCGTCGGTCGGCTCGTCCATGACGAGGATTTCCGGGTCGTGGATGATGGACTGCGCGAAGCAGGTGCGGTGGCGGTAGCCCTTGGAGAGCGTGTCCACGCTCTGGTGCAGGACGTTTTCGAGGAAGCACATTTCGACCGCGCGATGCACCGCCTTCTTGATGGCGTCGCCGCGCAGGCCGCGAATCTCGGCGGCAAACGACAGGAAGCCAATCACCGTCATGTCGCTGTAGCACGGCGCGGACTCCGGCAGGTAGCCGATGAGGCGCTTGGCCGGCACGGGGTCTTCCAGCATGTCGTGCGTGCCGATGGTGACGCGTCCGGCGGTGGGCGGGAGGAAGCCCGTGACCATGCGCATGGTGGTGGACTTGCCCGCGCCGTTTGGCCCGAGGAAGCCCAGCACCTCGCCGCGCTCGACGGTGAAAGAAACGTCGTTCACGGCCACCTTCGGCCCGAACGTCTTGGTCAGATTTTCGACTTTAATCATGTGGCTGCTCCGGCTGCCCGGTCATGTGACGGCGCGTATTGTGCATGGCCTGTCAAGGTTTCCGGCGATTTAGACAAAGTTTGAGCCAATTGTTCAAAGAAATTTTCAGCAAACTGTGCCGACCAAGCCCGGTAGGGCGAGACTCCGTCGAGCCGTCGAAACCGCGCAGCGGTGCGAGCGAAGCGAGCATCTCAGCCAGCGACGCGGTAGGAAATAGAGCGCGCATTCTCAACGCAGAGACGCGGAGAACGCAAAGCTTCGCAGAGAAGCGACCGGCGAGGAGACCCAGGAATGAACCGGCATGTTCGGCCGAACTCTGCGTTCCTCTGCGTTCTCCGCGTCTCTGCGTTAAAGTAGTGCGGCCTTCAACTGCTGCATTGGCTCAGGGAAGGGCAGGCCGGATGGGAGATGCTCGCTCTGCTCGCCTCGCTGCGCTCGCAATGGGGCTCGACGGAGTCTCGCCCTACCGGCACCCGGCTCACCGAGCCGTCGCCTGGATTTTCTTCCACGCGGCGAGGGCTTCGTGGAATTCGGCCAGGGCCTCCGCCGGGAGGACGCCGGTGTTGCGGGCGATTTCCTCCTCGGTGCGCTGGACGAACCAGTCCGCCTGCTCGCGCCGGGGCCGGAGCGGCTTGCCCTCGATTTCCACCCACCACGGCGCGGTGTGGGCGAAGCGGACGCGGCCATCGGGCTGTTTCTGGAAGCAACGCAAGGCGACCCAACCGGAATTCTCCATCTCAATTTCCACACTTCCGATTCCTTGGTGAAGTTGGCGGTTAAACCACCACATTGTCATTTTGCGTTCGCCGTTGACGATGACTTCAACCGGATTGAGCGGCTCTGAAGCCGCGGCTTCCACGTCCACCTTGAGCTTTCGCTTCGCTGCAGTCCCTAGCTTCAAGATTTGACCGGACTGCTGCCCGTTCACCTTCGCAATGAGCATCGGTCCCGTCGTCACAAAACTCTTCCCCTCCCCCAGCCCCTTCATCCACTTCTCGTAGCTGAAGCCGCCTTCGCAATGCACATACACTCGGCTGAAACCCAGCGGCACGGGATGCACCCCGTTCGCCGTGCCCGCCGTGGGCTTGAGGCGGAAGCCGCAGTTCAGCAGCGCGTAGTAGGTCTCAAAGCCGTAGTGCGTCCACGCCAGTTCCGTGTCCGTGCCGGTGCCATTGCCCAGTCCGCGCTCGGCGAGCTTCATCCACTTCGGCGCAGGCACCGCCCAGTTGCGCACGCCATACTCGACGCGCCAGTGGTGGTTGTTCGCCAGCTCGAAGAGGTCCGGCTTGAGCACCGGCACGATGGCCACGGACCACGGCCAGTTGTGCTTCTCCAGGTCAATCAGCCCACCCTCCGCGTGCGCGCGCTCGGACACACGCCGCAGCGGGAACACGGGGATGTCGGAGCGCTCCTTGTGCCCGACGACGAGCAACGCGCCGAGCGTGTGGACCTTTCCGCCCGAGCGGAAGATTTCGTATTCCGTGTTGCGCGGGAACCAAACATGCGTCGGGTCCACCACGACCGGTTTCGCGCCGAAGTTACCCTTCATGTTCTTGTCACTGAGCGCGGGCGGCACGGTGTCCACCGTGGTCCAGTCGATCATCGGCAGCGCGACGTTCACGTCCTCGGCGAGCATGGCGGATTCCAGTTCGGCGGGCGCGCGATGGTTGTGGGCGTCGCCGCTGAACCACCCGCGCCCGGCCATGTTCACCCAGCGTTTGAGCGGCAGCTTCACCTCGACCGGCTTGCCCGCGACCGTGAAGCGATTCGTCAGCGGCAGATACTCCTTCCCGCGCTCCACGACGGCGGTGTAGCGCCCCGGCGGCAGCTCCGCGACCCACTGGTGAGCCGAGAGCGTGGTGTGGAACTCGACGCAGTTCGTGTTGAACCCGCTCTTGCGCTCGTAGCGCACGGCGGAGCCGAACGGCGGGACGGACTTGGGGAAATGCCACTTGCCGTCCGCATCACCGCGCAAGTAAAGCCGCGCGGCGACGGGCTTCCCCGTCGCGGCGTCCGTGATGTCGCCATAGACGGGGACGGTCTGCGCGGCGGCGCAGCTGGCGACGCACGCAGCGAGCGGGCAAAGCAAGTCGTGGAGCAGTGACTTGGACATGGGAGAAATCTACCGTCTCACACCCCTGCGGGAAGCCGCGAGTTTCATCGGGCAGGAGACAACGCGAGGAGTTTCTAATTTTTGCTCCGCGTTCCGGCTTCCGCGTTCCGCGTTAGTCAGAGACTCCTCACGTCGTCTCCTACGAGATTCGGTCAGTGCTTCGACTCCGCCGGGCCGCCTGCAACCTTCGCAGGCAAATCGCCTTCGCCGAGCTTGCGCTTGAAAAGTTCGACGACGAGGCCGTAGCAGGTGAGCGCGAGCGCGGGGTCGTAGCGGTGGCCTTCGTCGCGGAGGAAGGCGTGCTGGCCGTTGAACTCGTGCCAGGTGAAGTTCAGGTTCGCGTCGGCCATCGCGTTGTGGAGCAGCGCGCGGCCTTCGCGCGGGACGTGCGGGTCCTGGCGGCCCCAGATCATCAGCATCTCGGCGGTGAGTTCCGGGACGCGGTCGAGCGTGTTGTCGCACTTGCCTTTGCCGAGGCCGCGCTTGTGGATGTCCGTCGCGTAGAAGCACACGCCGGCCAGCACGCCGGGGTTCATGCTCGCGCGGAAACTCAGGTGTCCGCCGATGCAGATGCCCATCACGCCGAGCCTGCCCGTGCAGAGCGGATGCGCGCGGAGGAAGTCCAGCACGGCGCGGGAGTCCGTGTCGTAGCTGGCCAGCTCCTTGGTGGTCTTCAACTCGTTGCCCTTGTCCGCACCAGCCTGGTCGTAGGCGAGCACGGTGCCGGCAGGGAGAAACTCGTGGTAAATCTCCGGCACGGCGACGATGAAGCCGTGGCCCGCCAGCAACGCGGCGGTGCGGCGGATGGGACCGGTGACTTGGAAAATCTCAGAGTAGAGCAGGATGCCGGGATACTTGCCCTCAGCCGCGGGGCGGAAGACGTAGGTGCGCATCGGGCCGTCCGGCGTGGGAATGTCGGCGAACTCGGTGTCTTTGATGGTCATGGAAGGAGAGGGTAATGAGTAATGCGTGTTCCGTGAGTTCGTCAGGGCGCGCTCGAACTGCTGCTGACCCAAGGCAGGGTCGCGCGTCCCGTGGTAGGAGACGACGTGAGGAGTCTCTCACTTTCCCCGAGAAACAAGTGAGACTCCTCACGTCGTCTCCTACAAAAACGGCTCACAGCAGTTCCACCGCGCGATTCAGCTCCGCATCCGTGTTGTAGAAGTGCGGCGAGAGGCGGATGTAATTCTTGCCCGAACGGTCCGCACGCAACGACGTGATGACGCCGGCTTCGGTGAGGCGGGCGTGGACGGCGACCATATCCACGTCATCCCGCGTGATGCTGATGATGCCCGCGCAATTCTCCGGCGGAGCGGCGGCATTGAGGACGGTCCAGCCTTTGGCCTGCAACGCGGGCACGAGCCACGCGCGCTTGCGCAACAGCTCGGCGGCGATGTTCTCCACGCCGACCTCGGCAAGCATGTCCATCGAAGCCTTCAGGCCGACGATGCCGGTGACGTTGTGCGTCCCCATCTCGAAGCGTCGCGCGCCGGTGTGGTAGGCGAGTTCGTCCTGCGCGGTGTAGTTCGGGCAGCGGACATTGTTCCAGCCGAGCGCGATGGGCCGCAGCTTGTCCTGCAGTTCCTTGCGCACGTAGAAGATGCCGGCGGCGCAGGGCGAGAGGAGCCACTTGTGCCCGTCAGCGGCAAGGAAGTCCACGTTCGCGACGGACACGGGAAACGCGCCGAGCGTCTGCATCGCGTCCACGCAGAAGAGGATGCCGCGCTGACGGAGAGCCTTGCCGATGGCGTCGAGGTCAATGCGCCAGCCCGCGATGAAGTGCGCCGAAGCGAGCGCGACGAGGCGTGTGCTCTCATCCACCTGGCCGAGCACGTCCACGGGGCGGATGCGGCCCAGCTCGCGGGTGTTGAGGTAGCGGACCTTCACGCCATGCGCCGCGAGCGCCATCCACGGATAGACGTTCGATGGGAAATCGTCGTGATAGATGACGATGTTGTCATTGCGGCGGAAGGTGAGCCCGCCGGCAACCATGCTCAACGCGAGCGAGGTGGGGCCGACGAAGGCGATTTCATCCGCCTGCGCGCCGACGAGGAGCTTCGCGGCGGACTCGCGCGCGGCGCGGTGGAGCTTCGGAAGCCACGTTTCCTGATCGTCCTGCGCGGCCATGAAGCCGTAGTGCCCGATGGCGTCGGCGGCGCAGCGGGCGAGGGGCGCGACGCCGGCGTGGGCGAGGTAGGCCTTGCTGCGGCAGACGGGGAATTCGTCCTGGCGGAGGCGCTCGTCCGAGAGGATTTCGGAAACGGTCATGGGTAGAGAGTAGGCTGAACGCGGGCGAAAAGGGAAGGAGCAGGATTAGGATCAAGATCAGGAGCAGGAGGTTCCTGCTTTCGGCTCCTGCTCGTAATCCTGATCCTAATCCTGCTCCCCTCCATCGACTTCACTGCCCGATCGCGTTGCTGATGTTCTTGAAATAGTCGGTCCAGAACAGGACCACCTGGTAGCCGATCGCAACCATGATCAAGAGGATGACGCCCGTGGTCATGGCCTTGGTGAACATCTGCATCTGCCGGTGGCCCTCGACGCGGCTGTATTCGTGGAGACGCTTGAGGGTGTCGTCGAGCTGGCCGCTGATTTCCCCTGTGCGGTAGAGGCTCGTGAACATGGCGGGGAAGGCGCTCCCGTCCGCGAGAATTTCCCCCGGGGTCCGCTGCTCGGTCTCGACCTGCGGCCGCCACTTCATCACCTCGCGGGCAATGGCGGGTGAGCCGCTGGCGCGAGCAGCGAGCTCCCAGGCATCCACGATGTCCACGCCTGCCGAAAAGAGCGCCTCCAACGCGGAAGTAAGCCTCGCAATGGCGAGGTTCCGGCGGGCGCTGCCAAGCACGGGGACAAACCTGAGGAACTGCTCCGTCGTCGCGCGCCACCAATGCGCGCGCGAGCCGCTGTTGACCAGCACGAGCGCGATCCCAAGCCCGTAGAGGGTGCCGAAGGCAGCCGCCTTGTTCAGGAGGAGCGGCGTCCATTGGTCGCGCAAAACCGCCTCCACGAGCAGGCTGACTGGAAAGATGAGCAGCGCGAAGTGAAGGATGCCCACCGGGTAGATCAACTGCCCGATGACCTCGCGGGCGAGCTTGGCGCGCTCCTCGTAGTAGCTGGCAAGAAGCCGGAAACACTCGTCGAGGCGGCCGGACTTCTCCCCCGCTTCGAGCAGCGCCTTGTCGAAGACGGGCAGCCAGTCACCCAGGGTGGCCAGGGCGCCGGTGAACGTGTTGCGGTTCTTGAGTTCCGCCAGCATCCGCGCGACGGGCTTGCGGTAGGAGTAGGAGGGGGGGCTTTTTTCCAGCGTCTGGAGCGCGCCGATGAGCGGCAGCCCGGCCCGGATCATCGACGAGAGCTGGTAGTAGAACTCGCCGCGGTGGGCGAGGGCGCGCGGGGTGATGAGGAGGGCCATGTTACCTCCCCATGCGTATCACACGATCTGGTCGAGCTGCGTCTTCAAGTCCTTCTTGGAGCGCAATCCCACCGTTTGTGCGACGACCTTGCCGCCTTTGATGAACAACAGCGTCGGCATGGCGGTGACACCAAATTGCGAAGCCAACGCCGTGTTCTGATGAACATCTACCTTGGCAATTTTGACCTTGCCGGCGTATTCGGTGGCCAACTCGTTCAGCGTCGGGGTGAGCATCCTGCAAGGACCACAATCCGCACTTGTAAAATCCACAACAACCGGCGTCGCCGACTTCAAAACTTCAGCTTCAAAGGAAGCCTCAGAGACTTCGATAAGATTCCCGGCAGCCATGATGGTGAGACTTAAGCAACCAACTGGTCGAGCTGCGCCTTCAAATCCTTCTTGGAGCGCACGCCGACGACCTGGGCAACGACCTGGCCGCCCTTGAAGAAGAGCAGCGCCGGGATGCTCTGAATCTCGTATTTGGCGGCAAGCTGCTGGTGCTGGTCCACGTTGATCTTCGCGATCTTCACCTTGCCGGCATACTCGGTGGAAAGCTCGTTGAGCACGGGCAGGAGCATCTTGCAGGGGCCGCACCACTCGGCCCAGAAGTCCACGAGGACGGGGGTGGCGGACTTGAGGACGTCGGCTTCGAACGAGGTCTCCGTGACGTTGATGATGTTGCCTTCAGCCATGGGAATCAGTTGGACGGGTTGAATGTGCGCGGTGAAATCATTCACCGCCGAAAACGCCGAGAATCATGAGCAGCCGCACGACGGCGGCGATGCCGGTGCCCAGCGCGAGGATCGCCAGCGTGTAATCCGGCCAGCCAGCCCTGCGGACGATCACTCCACCACCAGCCGACGGCGCGGAAGTCATCTCCGGCTTGGGCAGCGCCTTCTTCGCAGGGAGCGCCATCGCGGACGGCGTCGAGTCGGGAAGCGCGGAAGCCGGGGCCTGGGCAACCTTGCCAGATCCGGCGACCGAGGAAGCCGCTGCTGGTGACTTGCCCTGTGCAGGGGCGGCGGCAGGGGCGGCGGGCTTGCTGCTGGGCGGCCCCTTCTTCAATCCAAAAAAACCACCTGATTTCGCGGGTGGCGCGGCTGCGACCGGCTGCGCCTGCGAGGAATCCATCGTCGGCGCTTCGGCTTCGACGTCAGCGGCATCGGGAATCGCGGCGCTTTCCACGGACTCGTCCACCTGCGGGACAACCAGCTTGATCTCCTTGCCGCCGGAAGCAGCACCCGGCTTTGCGCCGCCAGCACCGGGCTTGGGGGGGAGTTCGAGCCGGACGGTTTCCTTTCCGGCGGAAGGTTTGGGTGGAAGCGAGAGCCGGACGGTTTGCTTCGATCCCGCAGGAGGAGGCGCTGAAGCCGCGGGAGCTGCCGGTGCCGCGGGTTTTGGAGCAAGGGATGGAGCGGGCTTCGGCGCAGATGGAGCCGGGGCAGGCGGAGGAACGGCCGCCGGGCCCGTGCGCGGGGGCAGATCGATCCGGACTGTTTCCTTGGCTCCGGCCTTGGGCGGAAGGCTGATGCGGACGGTTTCCTTCTTGGGCTGGACCTTGGACCCTGCGGCGGCGGGGGGAGGGACCGCGCCCACAGGTGATTTCAAGTTGTCGGCCATATGCGAGTGTTTCGGCCCGTGACGCTAAGGAGCGTGTCTGCGGGTGTCAAATCCATAAACCTGAAAACGGGGAAAGAGACGCATCGCACATTGTGGTCAGGCACGACATTTTCGTGCTTCTCTGCCGGAACAACGCCACGCGCGCCAGGCGTGAGGCGGAGTCTTTCGACGACTTGTGGCGGCTCAGGGACGGCGGTCACCTCGCGGCACGCGCCTTGTCGGTGAGCGCGCCGAGGAAGGCGGTGATCGCACCGGCCTCGTCGTCCTTGAGCTCCCTGCCCAGCTGGAGCCACGCCATCTTCTTCACGGCGGCGGGCAGTGCGGTGAGCCTGCCATCGTGGAAGTAGGGCCCGGTGATCGCGATGTTGCGCAGCGTGGGCACCTTGAACTTGAGCTTGTCGTCGTTGTCCTTCGTAACCTCGAACCGGCCCAGATCGCCGCTGTTTTCGTAGGGATTCACAAGGCCGAGCTTCTGGTAGCTGCCCCCGCCGATGAGGGGGCCGTTGTGGCAGGTGGTGCATCCGGTCTTCAAAAAGAGATCCGCCCCCTTGATTTCCAGCGGGGTCAACGCCCGGTCATCGCCCCTGAGCAGATCATCGAACCGGTCGCGGGTGATGAGCGTGCGCTCGAAGGCGGCGATGGCGCGGGCGATGTTGTCATAGGTGATCTTCCCTCCGGATTCGGGGAACGCCTGTTTGAAGAGCGGCGGATAATCCCTGGCAGCGCTCAATTTCTTCACCACCTCCGCCTCGCCGGGCATGGCCATCTCGATCGGGTTGAGCACCGGCCCCTTGGCCTGGGCGACCAGATCGGCGGCGCGGCCATCCCAGAACTGGGCGAGTTGCAGTCCGGCGTTGAGCACCGTCGGCGAGTTGCGCCCGCCGCGCTTGCCGAATGCGCCGGGCGAAGTCGGCTGGTTGTCCACGCCGCCGCCCTTCCCCTCGACGTTGTGGCAGGAGTTGCAGGACTGGGAATCGTTCACAGACAGGCGCTTGTCCAGGTAGAGCTTTTTACCCAGGGCGATCAGGGCGGCGGTGTCCTTCTCCGCGCCGGGCATCCTGTCTGGCAGGGGCTCCAGCAGCGCATCCCTGGCCGCCTTGCGCACTTGTGGTGCGGTCTGTGCAACGGCCCCGATGGACGCGCTGAAGGCGACGAGGAGAGTGATGAGAGGGATGATTGATCCCGTGTTTTTCAGAAAATTGATCTTCACGCCATTCGGACGCACGAGCCGGCGAGTGATTCAACCCGAACGCCGAAGCGGACGGCAACCGCCGGCGAAGAGTGCGGCATTCATGCCGCAGAAGCGTGCGGCAGTCAGTGGTGATTACAGCGCACTTTTACTCCCGGGGCTTTCTGCGGCGTGAACACCGCGCCCCTGAAGCGTTTACGATCATAACGAAAAACCCCTCCCGGTTGCCCGGGAGGGGTGTGCTCTGAGCAAGGCTCAGATTAGAACTTGTAGATGACGTTCAGCGCGATCAGCTGAGCGTTGTTGTTGCCAGCCGTGGCGGGAACTGCGCCGCTGTTGGCGTTGCCCGGCAGGTTGCGGCCAGCGCTGAGATCATGATCCCAACGATATTCGAGGCGGGTGATGACATTCGCCCACAGCGAGTAGTCGAGCGTGAGGGTGGCTGCGAGAATTTCAGCCTTGGCGTTGCCCGATGCAGCACCGTTGCCGGGAACCACACCAGGTCCGCCGAGGGCAACGATCCCGGTGTTGTTGTCGTAGTATTCGAGGCGGGTGTTGATTTTCAACTTCTCGATACCGCTGAACGATGTGTAGAGCGCGAAGGAATCCGTATCGCCGATCTTACCCGTGAGAGTGTTTCCTGCGAGATTGACGTGATCCCACGAGGCTCCAACTTTGAGCGTTTCCCAAGGCGTCGGAATGGTGGCGCCCAAGTAGATGAGCGTGGCATCAGGAGCCACACCGGCGTTAGCGAGGCCAGTGCTGATGCCGTCAATGGCACCGGCGGTGACCGCCGCGCCCTTCAAGAAGCCCCAGCTGTCAGGAGCCGTGACGGTGCCAGCGAGGCAATAGGTCTTCTGAGACTGCACGCCACTGGCGCGACCGTTAACCGTCGCAGCGAGTTCGTTGGCAATAACAGCCGTCACGCTGAAGCTCTCGCACACTTTGTAGGTCGCGAGCAATCCAGTCAGCGAGGTGGGCTCGACGGTATAGCCGTAAGAACGGGTGTAGTTGGGGTTGTCAGTCGCGTTGGCCGCCTCGTATCCGACGGGGCAATCGAAAATGCCCATCTTGAATACGATACCGTTGCCGACCGGGGCATTGAGCGCGACGTTGGCCTGCTTGATGGCAAGGCTGCTACCGCCAGTCACGTTACCCAGACCAGCCGCATCCGGACCCATCCAGAGTTCGGCAGTGTAACCAGCGGCCCACTCACCTTCGTCGAGCGGCTTGCTGATGGTGATGTCAACGACGTTCAGATTGAAGCCGTCGTTCTTGGCACCACCGTAGGAGTAACCCGGGGCTCCGGCTGCCGTGCCGGGGTTCCAGTGGGCCGAGGTGCTGACGTAGCCGCTCAGGGCGGTGGAAGAGACGGCCGTGAGCACTTGGTGTGACGGTTTCTCGTCCGCTTGAGCAACAGCGCCGAAGCTGATCACGCCTGCTGCGGCCAGCCCGAGTGTCCATTGATTGAGTTTCATTTGTGTTTGTTCCTCCTGCGAGTTGTTACTGTTGTGTATTACTTTTGCGTTTTGCTTGCGGGCAAAAACCGTTTGCCCAAACACCAAAAGCGGTGCATTGGGGCGGAGGCTAGCAAAGGAGAGCGCCATGACAACAGTTTTTTTTCCCGCCTTGGCCTTGTTTGCGGCCCTTGGAGGGGCGGGGTCTGAAGAAGCGAATCCGCGCATCGCGCTTATGATGTGATGCACCAGCCCTGATTTGAAGGTGTTCACTTCCCGGGCTTTGCCGGGGGCTTCTCCTTGAACGCGGAGCGCAGCAGCCAGTGCCGCTTGAGGCCCTGCACCAGCTGGTCCGTGTGGACGATGGCCGCCGAGATTTCCGTCACGAGGTTGGTGTTGCCCTCGACCTGGGCGTTGAGGTTGCTCGTCAGGCCGGCCAGGTTGGAGAGCGAGCGGTCGAGGTTCAGCGCGAGCATGGTGATGTTGGTGTCGGCGTGCGCAATTGCGCCGTCGGAGGTCTGCATCAGGCGGCGGGTGTCGGCCAGCGTGGCGTTGGCGTTGCTGAAGGTGGCGCGCGCGTCGGTGAGCGTGGCGCGGACGGAAAACAACGTCTGCTCGGCGGAGGAGTTCAGGTTCGTGGGCAGAAGCCAGGCGCCCAGCGAGCCGGCGGGGTTGGTGAGGTTGGCGGTGATGCGGTGGACGTTCGAGCTGACGGGATGGAGGCCGGCCACGAGGAAGTTCGCGTTGCTGACGACGGGCCGCAGCTCGGCGACGCGGGCGTCGAGATTGGTGAGGGTGCGCGCGCCGGTGGAGAGCAGCGCGGCGACCTGGTTGGTGAGGCTGAGGAAGTTGGGCAGCGCGGCCTCGGCCTGGGAGATGAGCTTTTCCGCGCGCTGGGTCAGCGCGAGGGATTCGTCGGCAACGATGAAATACGGCGTCGAGCCGACGCTCCAGTTTGTGTAGTCCCCGGTCTGGTCATGCCACACGGCGGTGATGACCTTGTCCTTGATCTGGTAGGCGGCGCGGAGGGATTTCTTGGAACCGTCCCGGTTGGTGTAACCGTTCCAGCCCCCGGGGAGGAGTTCCAGATAGCGTCCGCCGAGCAGGTCGCCCGCGTTGACCCGCACGCGGGAATCATTCCAGACATAGCCGATGGCGTGGCTGCGGACGACGAACTCCACGTAGACAAAGTGGCGCTCGAAGTATTCCTCGGAGTCAGGCGGCATGGGCTTGATGTCGGTGATCTCGCCAGCTTCGAAGCCCATCAGCTTCACCTTGTCGCCCGTCTTGAAGCCTGCGGCGCTGTCCACGTAGGTGTGGAACGGAGCCTTGAGATCGAACCACCCCTTCGCGCGGGCGGTGTGGTAAAGGTAGTAGGCAAAGCCCGATGCCAGCAGCAGCGTGGCGACGATGACAAACACGCCGACGGCGCGCTCGACACGGCCGAGGCGGGTGCGGAGCTGGGGGGTGAGGTCTTGCAGCGCCATGGGAGAATCAAGTGGGAAAGGTTGAGCGGCGAATACGGGGTGCCGGAGCCGGCCGAAAATGGTTGCGAGATTTCATGCGGCGAGGAATTCACGCAGGGCCGGATCACCGCTGGCGGAGAGATCGTCCCGTCCGCCCAGCGCAATCCACCGCCGGCCCTCCAGGAGCGCGAACTGCCGCGCCCGCGCCCGCCACGGAGCCAGGTCATCCGTCGTCGCTACCAACGCCAGCGGACGGTGATTGAGCCATGCGTGGCCGGCGTTGAGCGCATCCAGCGTGTCGAGCCACCAGCGCGTCTGGCGCGGGTCCAGGCCGGCCAGGGGGTTGTCCAGCAGCAGCACCTCGGGCTGGAGGGCCAGCGCACGGGCCAGCGCGACGCGCTGCCGCCAGCTGCGGTTGAGCTGGCCGGTCATCTGCCCTCCCAGTTCGGTCAGACCGGCAAGTTCCAGCACGGCGGCCACCGCCTCGCGCGTTTCCCTCGCCGGGCAATTGCGGTGATAGCGCAGGGGCAGCGCGACGTTTTCCCCGACGGTCATCCGGGTGAAGAGGCGTCCGCCGTTTTCAAACACCAGCCCCACCCGGAGCCTCGTGGCCACCAGTTCGGGCTGCGACAGCAGCGCGGTCTCTTCGCCAAAGAGGAAATGGTGCCACGTCGCCGGGCGTTGCAATCCCGCCACCGTCGTGAGCCAGTCGCTCTTGCCCGCCCATTGCAGACCGCCCACGGACCAGTATTCCCCCGGCAGCAGCCGCCAGTTCACGTGCTCCACCAGCACCGCATCCGAATCCTGCGCCGAAACAACATTCGCAGCCACCAGCTCGACGAGCGGTGCGGCAACGACGCTTTCAGACGGAGAACCCATGCTACATCAGGAGATAAACAACAATGAACAGCGCGTCCGCCAGGACGCAGCCCACCACGCTTTGTGACACCGCGCTGGTGGTCGCGTCCGAAACCTGCTCCAGCCGGAGCCGTTGCGCGAGGCCGTGGTAGCAGGTGACCACCGCGATGATCGCGCCGAACACCAGGGTCTTGAGGCCCAGCAATGCGAAATCCTGCCACACCAGCGCCTGCGCGATCTGGCCGAAGTAATCCGCAGGCGTCAGCGGCACGTCCTGGACAAACACAAACAGGTAGCCGCTCAAAAGCGTCACGATGAGGAGATAGACCGTCAGCGAAAAAATCGCCGCCCCCAGCCCGATGACGCGCGGCATCACGAGATAATGCACCGGGTCGATGCCCAGCGCCTCGAGCGCCTCCACCTCGCCCTGTGCGCGGCTCAGGCCCAGTTCGATCACGATGGCCGTGCCCACGCGGGCCAGCACCAGCAGCGCCGCGGCCAGCGGGCCGATCTCGCGGACAAGGACCGTGACCATCACCGTGCCGGCATACTGCCCCGCGCCGAACTTGTTGAGCATGGAAACCGTCTGCCCCACGATCACCAGCCCCAGCGCGAGGCCGAGAAACACGACGCCCGGCAGCAACCGCACCCCCGCGCGGTCAATCTGAGACCGGATGAGCGGGTGGATGACCCGCCACGACGTGTTGAACTTCGTGCAAGTCACCCCAAGCGTGATCAGGGCGAAGGCTCCCACACCCTGAACGGCCTGGATGAACCGGAAAATCTGCCGCCCGACGAAATTCAGGTAACTCTGCGACAGGGGCAGCTCCGGCACACCCTGCGCGAGCACGGCCGCAGATGGCTTGGCAGGCTCGTTTTCCACATCCACAGCTTAGGCGGCGGACGGGGCGTGGGACAATAGTTTTCGGGGTTTCACACGGCGCATTCGCACACTGTCCCGGAGCGCGGCGTTCACGCCGCAGAAGGCTGCGAGTAAACGAAACGCCCCGGCAAATACGATCGGTTTCTGTGCAACCCACTCTTCTGCGGCGTGAACGCCGCGCTCCTTCGGGGCAGCAATATGCGCCCGGTTTGCACTCGACTCCGATCGCCCGACTCTCAAACATCCGCGCATGAATTTCGTCACCCACTTGGAATGCGCCAACTGCATCACGCGTTACGATGCGGACAAGGTCCACAACCTCTGCCCCGCCTGCCAGAAGCCGCTGTGGGTCAAATACGACCTCGACACGCTCAAGAAGAAGTTTCCGAAGAAAGAGCTCGCGGGTCGTCCACCGACCATCTGGCGGTATCTCGAAATGCTCCCGGTGCGCGACCCCTCGAAGATTGTTTCGCTGGTGGAGACCATCACGCCGATCCTCGAAACAAAGCGACTGGCGGCGCATTTTGGCGTGCAACATCTCTACGTGAAGGACGAGAGCCGCCTCCCAACCGGCAGCTTCAAGGCGCGCGGCATGACGATGGCCATCTCGATGGCGAACGAGTTCGGGACCAGGCGCGTCGCCTGTCCCACCGCCGGCAACGCGGGCGGGGCGATGGCCGCCTACGCGGCGCGCGCGGGCATGGAGGCGTATGTGTTCATGCCCGAGGACACGCCGGTCATCAACCAGAAGGAGTGCTTCCTCGCGGGCGCGAAAACCTTCCTCGTCAACGGCCTCATCACCGACTGCGGACGCATCGTCGGCGAGGGCAAGACGAAGAAGGGCTGGTTCGACGTGAGCACGCTCAAGGAGCCGTATCGCATCGAGGGCAAGAAGACGATGGGCCTCGAACTCGCCGAGCAGTTCGACTGGGAGCTGCCCGACGTGATTCTCTACCCGACCGGCGGCGGCACCGGACTCATCGGCATGTGGAAGGCATTTCAGGAGCTTGAGGCGCTCGGCTGGCTGAAATCGTCGAAGAAGCCGCGCATGATTTCCTGCCAGAGCACCGGCTGCGCGCCGATTGCGGAGGCGTTCAGGAGAGGCGACCGTTTCGCGAAGAAGTTTGAAAATGCCGCAACCATCGCCAGCGGCATCCGCGTGCCGGCGGCGGTCGGCGACTTCATGATCCTCGATGCCGTGCGCGCGAGCGGCGGGGTGGCGCTGGCGACGCCCGAGGCGGACATTCCCAAGTGGATGCAACTCGCGTCCTCACGCGAAGGCATCGCGCTCTGCCCGGAAACCGCCGTCTGCTTCGGCGCGTTGGAGGTGTTGCTCAAGGAAGGCAAGATCAAGCCGGGCGAACGCATCGTCGTGTTCAACACGGGCGCAGCGCAGAAATATCCCGAGGCCGTGCGCGAACAGTTGCCGCGCGTGGACTGCACGAAGCCGATTGAATGGGAGAAGATTTGATTCACGCTCAAGCGTGGACGCCGAGCGTTTGGTGTCCACCCTTCAGGGTGTCCGAGACGCGCTCATGTCCAATCCAGCCTATCTTTGGCGCAAGCTTGCTCTCGATCAAAGGGAGCAACTCATGGCGTGGCGCAAAAACCAGGGTCTGCCCTGGCATCGTCCACCTCACCGTGCCGGGGAGCATACGCGCTATCACGTCACGGCCGCCTGCTACGAACACCAGCCGTGGATTGGTTCGAGCGGGGAGCGGATGGAGTCATTCTCGGGAATGGTGCTGACCTTGCTGGAGGCCAGTCGTGCCCAGGTCCACGCCTGGTGCGTGCTGCCGAATCACTACCACCTGCTGGTTGAAAGCAGCGACATTCCCGGACTGCTCGGAGCATTGGGGAAACTCCACGGAAAGACTTCCTTCCAGTGGAACGGCGAGGAACAGCAGCGCGGCCGGCAGGTCTGGTGCGGGGCGGCGGAGCGTTACATGAGGAACGATGCCCATTTCTGGGCGACGCTAAACTACGTTCATCACAATCCGGTTCGTCATGGCTACGTTGAGCGCTGGCAGGACTGGCCGTTCTCCAGCGCACAGGAATACCTGGCCGGAATGGGGCGTGAGTTCGCCGAGCAAACATGGAAGGCATATCCAATTCTGGAATACGGGAAAGGGTGGGATGAGCCGGAGATGTGATTTGTTTGGTGTCCACGCTTTAGCGTGTTCCGGTATGCCTGACACCCTGAAGGGTGGACACCGAACTAAGACACGCTAAAGCGTGGACACCGAACTTTATGGACATCCTCATCACCGAAGACCTGCAAGCGCCGGCGATTGACGTGCTGGCTGCGAAGTTCTCCGTCGTGCGCGAGCCGGCTTTGTGGAAGGACGCGGCTAAGTTGAAGGCCGCTTTGGCCGACGCACGCACGGTCATGGTGCGCAACCAGACGCAGCTCACGGCGGACGTGCTCGCCGCTGCACCGAAGCTCATAGGGATCGGTCGCGTGGGCGTCGGGCTGGACAACATTGACCTGAAGACAGCGACGGAACGCGGCATCACGGTCACCGCGCCGCTGGATGCGAACGCGGTCAGCGTGGCGGAGCTCACGCTCGGTCTGCTGCTTGCGCTCGCACGGAAGATTCCCCAGGCCGACCGCTCAACGAAGGCCGGCGGCTGGGACCGGCGCGGCTGCACGGGCATCGAACTCGCGGGCAAGACACTGGCGATCTGCGGGTTCGGCCGCATCGGCAGGCTCGTGGCGAAGCGTGCGGCGGTCTTCGGGATGCGGCTCGTCGTGTTCGACCCGTTCGTGAAGCCGGGCGATGTCACGTTGGCTGAAACAGGGGCGACGCTTTGCACGAAGCTGGAAGAGGCCCTGGCCCAGGCCGACTTCGTCACCACGCACTCGCCGCTCACGCCGGAGACGAAGCGGATGTTCAACGAGCGCACCTTCGCCACGATGAAGCGCGGCGCGTTCTTCGTGAACACCTCACGCGGCGGCGTGGTGGATGAAACGGCGTTGCTCGCGGCGTTGCAAGGCGGCCACCTCGCCGGTGCCGCGCTGGACGTGCGTGAGATTGAGCCGCCTAAAGTTCGGTGTCCCGCCTTCAGGCGGACTGGCGCTCCCGAACACGCTGAAGCGTGGACACCAAACGAGGCGGGCTTCGAGGACTTGGACAACGTCATCCTGCTGCCACACGTCGGCTCGTTCACCTACGAGGCGCAGACGCGGACGTTCGAGGCGGTGTGCGCGGACTTGGAGCGGTTGCTGCGCGGGGAATCTGCTATGAACGCAGTGAACCGACCGGTCACTTCTCGCTGAAAAGCGCCTCGGCGAACTGCTTCGCGTCGAAGGGCTGGAGGTCGTCGGGCTGCTCACCGACGCCGATGAACTTGATGGGCAGGCCCAGCTCTTTCTGTATCGCCACGACCATCCCGCCCTTGCTCGTGCCGTCGAGCTTGGTGATGACGAGGCCGGTGAGCGTAACGGCCTTGTGAAACTCGCGCGCCTGCTGGAGGGCGTTCATGCCGGTGGTGGCGTCGAGGACGAGCAGCACTTCATGCGGCGCACCGGGGAGCTGCTTGCCCATCACGCGGTGCACCTTCTGCAATTCCTTCATCAGGTTGCTCTTGGTGTGCAGACGGCCGGCGGTGTCCACGATCAGATAATTCGCACCGCGTGCGGTCGCAGCGGTGATGGCGTCGTGCGCGACGGCGGCAGGGTCGGCGTTGTAGGCACCGGCGATGACCTCGACCTTGAGGCGCGCGCCCCAGAGCTTGAGCTGCTCAATGGCGGCGGCGCGGAACGTGTCGCAGGCGGCGAGGACGACGGGCTTGCCTTGGCCCTGTAAGAGATGCGCGAGTTTGGCGGTGGTGGTGGTCTTGCCCGTGCCGTTGACGCCGACGACGGAGACGACGGTCAAGCCCCCCGGCTGGCGGTGGAGCGTGGAGTTGGTGGCGGACAGGCTGTGTTCCACCTCCCGCGCCGCGATGGCGAAGACATCCAGACCGGCGGTGCCCTGCGATTCGTATGCTTTCTTTACGGCGGACAGGATCTGCTGGGTCATCGCCATGCCGAGGTCGGCACCGAGCAGCGCGTGCTCCAGTTCCTCAAGCGTCTTGCCCGTCAGCTTGGGTGAACCGCTGACAATGCGTTTGATTTCGTGGCCGAGCTTGGCGGCGGTCTTGTGCAGGCCTTCCTTGATTTTGGAGAACAATCCCATGCGGTGAGGTGGTGCTGTTTGCGTTGGAGCGGCGCGGACGGTTCAGCCGGGGAACCGGCCGTCACGCCGTCAGCGATTTTTCGCGGAGGCGGCGGGCGCGCTCCTCAAGCTGGCGGACGTGGATGACCGGCAGCTTGATGCCGCCCATGAGCGGGCGGCCCTTGTTCATGCCGTGGCAGTCGGACCCGCCGGTGATGGCCAGGCCGTATTGCTCGGCCATGAGCATGTAGTGCTCGCAGGCGGCGGTGGAGTGGCGCGTGTGAAAGCATTCGATCCCGTCCACGCCCGCGGCGACGAGCGACGGGATGATCTCGTCGCTCTTGTTGAGCGCGGGATGCGCGATCACCGCAGCGCCGCCGGCCTGATGGATCAGCTTGATGGCCTCGCGGGCGGAAATCTTGAACTTCGGCACCCACGCGGGCCGGTGCTTCTTGAGGAAGCGCTCAAAGGCCTCGTCCATTGAGGTGCAAAGGCCCGCCTGCACGAGAGCGCGCGCGACGTGCGGACGGCCCGGCGACTCGCACTTGGCGATGGCGAACACCGCCTCGGCCTGGAGCGGAACGCCCTGCGCCTGCAGGCGTGCCGCCATCTCGTGGATGCGCTGCTGCCGTGCGTGCTGGAACTTCACCAGGCTCGCGAGAAAACCCTCGTCCGCCGGGTCCAGAAAGTAACCGAGGATGTGCACCTCCACGCCGTCAATCTCGCCCGTCAGCTCCGTCGCATTGATGAACTCGATGCCAAGCCGCGCGCACTCGGCGGCCATGCGCGCGCAGCCGGCGATGGTGTCGTGGTCGGTGAGCGCCACGCAGGCAAGGCGGTGCTGGTGCGCCGCCCGCGCCATCTCTTCGGGGGAGAACGTCCCGTCCGAGAAGGTCGTGTGCATGTGCAGGTCGGCGAACATGGCGGCCTAGGGCTTGTGCGGGGGCACCGGGCCGCGCGCGGGGCGCATGAGTTCCCCGCGCACCTTGTCGAGGATGCCGTTTACGAACTTGCCGCTGTCGTCGGTGGAGAATTTCTTCGCGATGTCCACGGCCTCGTTGATGCTGACCACGGGCGGGATGTCGTCGCGGTGCAGCATCTCGAAGATGGCGAGCCGGAGGATGTTCCGGTCCACGGCGGCCATGCGGGAGATGTTCCAGTTTTTCGCGTGTTTCTCGATGACCGCGTCGGCCTCGGCGCGGTGCTGGAGCGTGCCCTTGATGAGCGGATCGGCAAAGAGCCGGATCGCGGCCTCGCCGGTGGTGGGCGGCGGCAGCTCAACCTGCTCGCCCCAGGTGGCCTTGCCATCCGATGCCTGCGCGAGCGCGGCGCGGCGTTGTGAATCCCAAAAGTGATCAAGCGCCTCGTCCAGTTTGTCCGGGGCGTTCAAATCGCATTGAAAGAGGAACTGAACGGCGCGTTCCCGCGCCTCTCGTCGCATTCCCATGCGGCGAGCATAGACTTGCGACGGCGGGGCGGAAGACTTTTTTCAAAACGCGGGGCCCGGTCCTGCCGTTCACAATGATTCCACCGCAGGCGGGTCTGGTGCCGGCCGGCACAGGTCCGGCGGGATTGACGCGGCTCAGTGCCGCCGAAGCGAGAGCTGGTGGTTCACGCGCCTGGTCTGCGCGTGTTCCAGCGGCGGCAGGTCCGTCAGCGTCGGCGAGTCGGTCTCGCGCAGGATGGCCTTGGCGCGGTCCTTCAGCGCCTGCCAGCGGGGCCATTCCAGGTCCGGTGCGTGCGCGATCTGCCGCAGCACGCTGCGCCATTCGATGATCATCCGGTCAATGTCCCCGATGCCCAGAAAGTCCGTCGTCCAGCCGTTCTTACCCAGCGGGTCGCGATGCACGTCCGCCGCGATCTCCTCGGCACCCGCGCCGTATTCCGGCGGCACACCGTTGTCCAGATAACCGGTGAAAGTCTGCGGGCCAAAGAGCCGCTGGCAGGCCAGCGCGATGCGCCCGTCCCAGCGTGCGTCACCCTTCGCGAAGCGGTGGCCCGCGTGCAGGTTCGCCAGTTCGTAGCTCAATTCCTCGATGGGCAGCGACTCGTCTTCCAGCGCCGCGGCGACCGCGAGGCCGTCGCCGGAGTGGAAGAAGCTCACGATGCGCCCGCGCCGCGTCGGCACCCCCGCCGCGTCCACGAGGCCGAGCCGCCGCCAGATCGTGGCAACGCCGGTGCCGGTGGGGAGCTGTTTGCAGAGCGGCACGCAGGGGCAGCGCGCGCAGTCCTCCGGGAAGACCTCGCGCTCCGGCGGCTTCCACAGCGCGACGCCGTGGGCGTCCACACAGGCCTTGAGCGTGAGCTGGCCGAGCGATACCACGGCACGCACAGGCCCGAGGCCAACCTCCGGCACATGCTCGGCGAACTCATCCTTCAACCGCGTCGCCTTCGGATACTCGACGGCCAGCACCGGCGTCTTCTCGGCCGAGAAACACTTTTCCAGCGCGGGCACGACCAGTTCGCGCCAGCTCTGCAATGAAGTCTGCCGGGCGTTCCAGTCCGTCAGTTTGCGCACCCACTTCGCGAGCAGGATTTGCCGGCCGTTCAACACGTCCGCCACCGCGAGCGAACGGGCGAACGTCCCGTCCGGCAGCTTCACCAGCGTCCCGCCTTCGCCGAGTTTCTCGACGGCGGACTCAACTGCAAGCGCAGGCCGGAGGTGAATCGTGGACTCGGCAGGGCGAGACTCTGTCGAGCCCTGACTGCCGACGGAGTCGGCGCGAGCAAAGCGAGCATCTTGGTCGTGAGGTTCTGCCGAGATGCTCGCTCCACTCGCCTCGCTGCGCTGGGAACGGGGCTCGACAGAGTCTCGCCCCACCAAGGCCGCACCGAGCACGTCCGCCGTCGTCGCGCGCCGGCGGGCGGCGACCGGCCCGCTCATCTTCAACATGGCCAGCACGCCTTCGCCGAGCGGCTCCATCACCTGCACGCGCTCCGCCGGCACGTCCCTGAGCGCGGGCCACGCCTCCCATTCGCCCCGGCTGTTCAGAAACTGCCGCACCATCTTGCGCACATGCCGGGCGCGTTCACCGTCAGTCTTGAGGCCGCAGGGCGTGTCGGGATTTTTCAGCGCGCCTTCCACGCCCAGCAGGATCGGCTTCGTCGTGAACAGCCGTTCCTGCACGCGCACCGCCTCGCCGAACGGGTCCAGCCCCGCCTGCGCCGCCGCGCCCATTATCCCCAGGAGCGCGCTCCAATCCACAAGGCCCGACCGCGCGAGAAAGGCCGGACGACCGTCAATCAGGCGGACACCGTTGGCCGACACCAGCACGTAACCCACCTCGTCGATTCCACGCCGGCCCGCACGTCCGAACATCTGCAAAATTTCATCAGGCCGGATCGGTATCTCCACGCCATCGCGCCGATACGAATCCGCCGCCAGCGCAACGCTGCGCAGCGAGAAGTTGATGCCCGCCGCCAGCCCCATGGTGGCGACCACGACGCGCAACTGCCCCGCCTTGGTCAGCGGCTCGATGACTCCGGCGCGCGCACCGTAGCTCAAGCCGCTGTGGTGATATGCGACACGGCAGCGCAACATCCGCGCGACCTTCTCGCCGACGAGCGTCTTCTGCTCTGTTGTGAGTGTGAGCGGGTTGTGATTCGGGAGGAACCGCGCAAGTTCGCCGGCGAGGGCTTCCGTCTCCTTGCGACGGGGCGCGAAAATCAGAACCGGCCCCAGGTCGTCGGCGAGCGCCTTTGCCACGAGACGCGGCCAGTAGCCCTTCACCTCGCTGGGGACGTGGACGCTCAGGTCGTTGGCGTGGACTTCCTCCAGCGGCACGGGCCGGTGCAGGTGCCGGACGAGCTGCGCCTTGCGTCCGAGCCGCTCCAGCCACTTCACGATGTGGTGCGGGTTCTCCACGCTGCCGCTCAGGAGCAGCAGGCGCGTCTGCGGCGGGGCCATCGCGATGGCGAGTTCGTAGTTCAGGCCACGGTCGCCGTCGGCGAGCATCTGATACTCGTCGATCACCAGCAGCGCCGGGCCGTCGCCGCGTATGAGCCGGTATTTCTGCGTCTCGAGCGTGGCGACGAGGATGGGCGCGTCGAGATTCTCGCTCAGGTCGCCGGTGGCGATGCCCACATGCCAGCCGCGCGCTCGCCACTCGGCGAGCTTGTCGTTCGCCAGCGCGCGCGTCGGCACGGTGTAGATGGCCTGCCCGTGCGGCTTGCCGAAGTTCGACCACAGTTCGAAGACAAGCGTCTTGCCCGAGCCGGTCGGCGCGTGAACGACCACGTCCTTGCCCGCGCGCAACGCGGTGACAGCCTGCTGCTGCCACAGGTCCGGGACCGTGACCTGGTTGAAGGCCGGCGGGCCGGCGGATTGTTCCTCGTGGGAAGACACGGCGGGAGATTAAGCCAAGCCCGCGAAAGAGTAACGGCATTCTTCCCTCGTGCTCGCAATCCTAATCCTGCTCTTGCTCTCCCGGGAGCAAGGACCGGAGCAGGATTACGAGCAGAAGTCAGACGGGAGCTGAAACTTCTCCCCCCTCTGCGGGTTGTTCAGTTAGAGTGCCCCGGACACCGGGTCGGGGCCGCCATGACAGACATCAGCGAGTTCGAAGCATTCATGCGCCGCCACCAGGACATGGTCTTTTCGATTGCCGTCCGCCTGCTCGCCCGCGAGGCCGACGCGGCCGACGTGTCGCAGGAGGTCTTCCTCCGGGCGCACGCACACTTCGCCGAGCTTCGCGACAACGAGCGCGCCGCCGGCTGGCTCAGGACGGTCGCCCGCAACCTCTGCCTCAACCACCTCGAACGCTACCGCGCCCGCTGGCGGTTCTTCTCCGAGCTGGACAACCCCGCCACCGGCGAGGAGTTCAGCGCCTCCCTGCCCGCCCCCGCCGCCGACCCGGCCCAGCACGACGCCGACGCACGACGCGCCATGCTGGAACGGGCATTGCAACGGCTGCCCGTGCAACAGCGCGTGCCGCTGGTGCTCTACCACTTCGAGGAGATGAGCTACGAAGACATCGCCCGGCAGCTCCGCATCTCCCTCGGCAAGGTGAAGACCGACATCCATCGCGGACGCGACGCGCTCCGCCGTGCGCTGCAACTCAGCGCCGAAGGCGAACTCACCCCGCGCCACGCGACCCCCTCAACCCAAGCCCCGTCCAAACATGCATCCGGAACCTGAAGATCAGCTGACCTCCGCACTTCACCACGAGCTGCGGCAACTTCCACTGCACAGCGCCCCCGCCGAGCTGCTGCCACGGGTGATCGCCGCGCTCGCGGCCGCCGGGCGGCCCGCCTGGTGGGAACGGAGCTGGTTCGAGTGGCCGCGCGCGGCGCGCCGGTTGTCCGGACTGGCGGCCGGGCTGGCGGTGGCCACGCTCGGGGGCATCACCCTGCTGGTCATGAATCTGGATGTTCTGCTGCGCCTGGCCGGTTCGGCGGCGGAGGCGTGGGGCGTGGCAGGCACGCTTGGCAACGCATTGATGGTGATGGGCCGTTCAGTGCCGGCTGCGGCCCTGATCTCGGGCGGGGTGCTGCTCGCGGCCTCGTATCTCTGCACCATCGCGCTCGGGACGGTTTTCTTCCGCTACACCCTGCAACGCCGGTAAGTTTTTCACCATGATCCCCGCTGTTCACCGATTGCGCCGGCTGCTGTTTGCCGCCGCGCTTCTGCCGCTGCTCACGTCGCTCGGGTCCGCCCAGGACACCGGCAGGCCATCCCATTCCGCCGGGCCGGAGCCCGGGGCCACGGCCGAGGACATGGTCCGCATCCTGACCGACTTGAAGCTCGGCGCGGGCGAGGAGGCCGACAACGCGGTGGTGGTGCTGGGACGCGGGACGCTGGACGGACTGGTCCACAGGGATTTCACATGCCTTGGCAGCGATGTTGTCATCAACGGCACGGTCACCCGCAACCTCGTCGTGATGTTCGGCCGGGTGAAGCTGGGCCCGGCGGCGGACGTCCGCGGACAGGCGACCTTCCTCGGCTGCGAAGTCGAACGCGCTCCGGGCGCGCAGTTCGCGCACCGCCCGAAGGAGCTGCTCACGGCCAGCCAGTTCCCGAAGCTCCACTGGGTCACGGAATACATTGCGCAGGGCGTGTTGTTCCTGCGCCCGCTGCCGCCGGGCGTGGCGTGGG